>JAAAOZ010000142.1 GCA_009908585.1 Chloroflexota bacterium | reverse complement strand
CGCCTTTGATCGAGCCCACGCGCGGCGGCACCGCCGCGATTGCCGGCGACCTGCCAGAGCTGCGAACGGTCCGCGAAGGCCGCACGGCAGCCGGCCGCGGCTGGCTTGGGATCACCCCCCGCAACGCGTATGTGACGACCGATATCACCACCACGCCGCTGCTGCCGGGCTGGGAGCGGGAGATCATCGTGGTGGACAACGCCTCGACCGACGAGACGCCGGCGCTGCTCCGCTCGGTCGAGCACGAGGCGATGCGCGTGATCTTCCAGCCGCGCAACATGGGGAAGGGCACCTCGATCCGCACGGCGATTCCGCATTGCACCGGCGCGTACGCGATCATCCAGGACGCGGATCTGGAGTACGATCCGCACGAATACCCGCGCTTCTTGGAGTTGGTCGAGGCGCAGCACCCGGCGGCGGTGTACGGCTCGCGCACCTTGGGCGGACGCGCCATCTACAAGTACGCGGCCAACTACTGGGGTGTGCGCGTCCTCACCGGGCTGACCAATCTGCTCTACGGCGCGCACCTCACCGACGTGGCGACCGCCTCGAAGATGGTGCGCACGGACGTGTTGCAGCGCCTCAACCTGACCGGCGCGGGCTTCGACCTGGACTTCGAGCTGACGGACAAAATCCTCCGTGCGGGCTATGAAATCTTGGAGGTGCCGGTGAGCTACCGCCCGCGCACCATCGAGGAGGGCAAGAAGATCCGCCCCTGGGATGGCATCTGGGCCTTGCGCGTGATCCTGCGGGATCGGCTGTTGCCGCGTTCGGCGGTGATCAAGGAGAGAGGACTAGAGGCGTGACGTCGATGCTTGCGTCTGGGATGATCTTTACTCTGGGGTAAGATGCTTCTCGACCATCTCCATAAAATCGACAAAGGAAATCTCCGAGGATGGGATGTGCTCATCCGGATCATCAAAAGGATGAAGGTGCCAACCGATGAAGGCGTTATCGGCGCCAAAGATCCGACGGCCTTTATTGATGAGCGTATAGGATTTCTTACCCGTATCTGCATTGTAGAAGACGTCAATGAACATATCTGGGATAAGGAAGGCGCGAACTTTGGCGACCGTATCATCCAGAATGCGCACATCATAAGCCGCGACGAGTTGGAATTGGTCGCAGACCTCTTGTATGTTTCGGGCAAATTCGATGGGGCTTATGCGAGCCATTGATGAATTTTCTCGAGTTTTTTCTTTCGGCTCATCAAGCCTTCCCACTCCAAATAATCGCTCTCCACTTCATAAGAGAACTGATCTGGAATCTCGCCTTTCTGACCACGAGCTTGAAATTGCTTAAAGGAAAGGCCATATTTCTGCTCATACTCGCGCATATCCTCGGCGATCTTGTCCAAGCGGTACTCGACAGCATCGCGTAGCGCGATGAGCAGCGCGACATCAACACGAGGTTCACCTGTGAGTTCCGTCAGTGCTTTGAGTGCAACTTTGGGTAGGGTTGAGGTTGACGTCGTTGGCATGCCATCCTCCTTCTCATCTAAGATCTATCCACGAAACGACTATATCCGTAACCAAATTATACAAGAGGATGGGGTAAGATTAAAGTGTTTGAACCTGAATGAATCAAACGGTCGGGGTCAGGATCGCCCCACCGAGGAAATTTTGAGGAAAAATCAATGGGTCTTTCGGATTTTGCCGGGCAACCCCTTCAGTAGCCCTAAAAATAACCAGAAATCGCGTGTTTGTGGGGATCACAGACCTTTTCGCGTCGTTACTGGGTTGTGGGTGAGGATAGTATAATTGCACCCGGCGAATTTCTGAAGAACCAAATCAATGAAAGCGTCAAAGACAGGAGGACAGACTATGCACGTTGTCATCACCGGTTCAATTGCGTTTGACTATTTGATGGCCTTCCCCGGCGATTTTCTGGAGCACATCAAGCCGGAGCGGCTGCAAAAATTAAGCCTCAGCTTTTTGGTGGATGATATGAAGCGGCAGCGCGGCGGATGCGCGGCCAACATCGCCTTCACGCTGGGATTGCTGGAGGAGCGCCCCGTGATGATGGGCACGGTGGGGCAGGATTTCACCGAATATCGCGCCTGGCTCGAGTGGAAATCCCGGAGGTCTTCACTGCCTCATTCTTCGCCACCACCGACAAGAACCAGAACCAGATCGCCAGCTTCTACACCGGCGCGATGGCCTACGCGCGCGAGTTGTCGTTCCGCGATTTCGACGCCCCCGTCGATTTGACCATCGTCTCGCCCAACGATCCGCAGGCGATGGACAAGTATCCGCGCGAATGCAAGGAACTGGGCATCCCCTACATCTACGATCCCAGCCAGCAGGTCGTGCGCTCCAGCCCGGCCTCGCTGCGCCAGGGCGTCGAGGGCGCGGACATTCTGATCGTCAACGATTACGAATACGAGTTGCTCAAGGATCGCATCGAGATGACGGACGATGAGATCCGCGCCGCCGTTCGGCGCGCCGTCGTCGTGACGTTAGGCGAGGAAGGCTCGCTCATCTGGACCGACGAGAAGATCCGCGTGCCGGCGGCGCCCGTCGAGCGCATTATGGATCCGACCGGCGTGGGCGACGCCTACCGTGCAGGCTTCATCAAGGGACTGGCGATGGAGATGCCGTGGGAAATCTGCGGGCGCATCGGGAGCCTGGCGGCCTCGTATGTGCTAGAGACGCCTGGCCCGCAAGCTCATACCTACACGCTCCCGGATTTTGTCCGGCGATATCAAGAAGTCTTCGGCGAGGATGATTTCACGGCCTTCTACGGCGTGGCGTGAGCTTCCATTCGTCTCTTCTAAAACTCCCATACCGAAAGCCCCGCAGATCATCGCGGGGCTTTTGGCATACACCGTCATTTAGTTGCCGCTCAAGAAGGACTTGCCAGCACCACCTGGTATTCCATCTGCGTGGGTAGCCCCACTCGCTGCGAAGCGTCGAGAATTTCCAGCGACAACAGATTCCCTGAGCTATCATAATCCAGGATGACGCCAGGCTTTTCCTCATCGCTTTCTGCTATCGCGGCATCCGCGAAGATAACGGTTAATGTGTCGGTCTTGTGGTCATACGTGACTTTCATAACTTCACCGTGTTCAGCGCTGAGTACCCTTTTTATATACGGACGGCTTCCAATAGCTCTGGCTCAAATTCTAAATTCAACTCGCTACCATCTTCCAAAATCAACGTACTGGAGCCTTGTACGCTTAACGGGCTTTCGGGAGGCGTTTCTAGAACAATTTGTCCCTCAACTAGCCGTATCCGTACCACGGGCGGCTGTTTGCGATGTTCAATCGTGGCCCAAGTTTCTAGGATGGTATCTAATGGCAGCGTTCCATCCCATTGCGCGGCTTGATCAATGTGCTGTTCCACTAATTGATCGAATTCTTCATTGGTCAAAGTATCAAGCGTCTTTGGCATGATGTTCCTCCTGCTGATAAACGTGCATCTTTTTCTTCCGCAACTCGTAATCAACCACAATTATAGCCTGCGTCTCAATATGTACTGCCCCTGGTCGAGGTAAAATTTGTTCCAGGGTATCTATCGTAGCCTGCAACGTATCTCCATCGATTTCCTGCCACATCTCAGGTTTCAAGAAAACCACCAAAGTCCGGGTTCGACCTGTAGGAAGCCAGGCGCGCGTGATGTAGAAATCAATGGTGGGATCAGGGTGACGTTGTTGTGCCAGAAAGTACGTGCTGGTCTTGATGTCACCTCGAAATATAGAGACCGTCAAATCAAAAGGGGACACCCTCTCGGCCCGCACACGCAAATCATGGGCTTGGAATTCGATGCGAGATGATTTCAAGTCCTGGAAGATTTCAATTTCGAACGCATAGCCTCGCGCGAATTGTTGCCACCAGTAAAGCAGGTAGCTCAACAACAGACGACTGCCTGTGACGTTAATATCGAAAAATTCCGAAGTGTGTAAGTCTTGAGAGATACGTCGAGCAATCGCTGCCCACAAAGGTCTACTCATCTGAGAGGGAGAGTTCCTGTTGAGTAATGTAGCAATGTAGACATCGGCGTAGCGTATATCCACTATATCGTGATAGATACTTGTGAATGTGCGGCGCTGTCCTGAAGTAGCGCTTACCGTCGCGATGCGCAATACATCCATAGCCTCAAAGAGGATAGCCCAGTTTTCGGAAGATAAGGTATCGAGCGAATTTAGATATTGAAAGACGACTTGTCGATGTTTATTCGTAAATGAAGGCGGGATAGTGAAACTCAGAGTCATTGAAATGAATTCCTTTGTACTTGGGTTTCCTGAGTGGACCCTTGACCACCATCGTCACTTTCATTATACACGATTCTGGTGGCGCTGTCGTCCCATTTCTAAAGTCGCGGGCACTCTCGAACCGGTGATGCTCTCATGACGTTACGTTTGTCATTTGACAGCCCTTTAGTTCCGTGGGTACAATAAGCCTTATGATGCAATAAAATCACGAACCTCTTTATTGGATGTGGGATCTCAGGTCATTAAACCTCGGCCTGGGTTATCGGATCACAAAAAGTGAGCGTGACTATGAAAGTTTTTGCGCGCACGCCCCTAGATTTAGCGACCGTCTCTAAGCCTCAGGGGCAGGTATACATCATCGCAGAGCGTTGCAAAGGCTGCGAGCTGTGTATTGAATTTTGTCCCCAAGAGGTGCTCCAGGCATCGACAGATTTGAATGCCAAGGGGTACCACTACCCCGAAGTCGCCCCCGGCAAGGAAACGGCCTGTGTCCACTGTGATTTCTGCACGCTAGTCTGCCCCGAGTTCGCGATCTTCACCCTGGATGCGTCAGAGGACGCCCCGGAGGTCTCGTCATGAATGACCGTTCCGTTTTGACCGGCAAGCACTTTATGAGCGGCGACGACGCCTGCGCGGAAGGCGCGGTCGCGGCGGGATGTCGTTTCTTTGGCGGCTACCCCATCACGCCCTCAACGGAGGTGGCCGAGCGACTCTCGCGCCGTCTGCCGGAGGTGGAGGGCGTTTACATGCAGATGGAGGATGAACTGGGCAGCATCGCTGCTGTGCTGGGCGCATCGGCGGCCGGATCCCGCGCGATGACGGCGACCTCCGGCCCCGGCCTCAGCCTGATGATGGAGAATCTGGGCTTGGGCGTGATGCTGGAGTTGCCCTGCGTGCTGATCGACATCCAGCGCGGCTCGCCTTCGACCGGCCTGCCCACGATGGCCGGCCAATCCGACGTGATGCAGGCGCGCTGGGGCTCGCACGGGGATTACAGCATCGTCGCCTACGCGCCGTGGTCGCCGCAGGAGATCTTCGATTTGACGATCCACGCCTTCAACGTCGCCGACCGCTTCCGCGTGCCCGTGCTCGTGCTCTCCGACGAGGTGATCGGCCACATGGTGGAGCGCGTCGTTATCCCGCCCGCCGAGGAGATCCCGCACTGGGGCCGCAAAGCCCCCGCCGAGCCGCCGCCCGGCCTGGACGAAGGCCCCTATTGCGCCTTCGCGCCGGACCCGACGGATTTGGTGCCGCCGATGGCCCACGCGGGCGAGGGCTATCGCGTCCACTTCACCGGCCTGACGCACGACGAGCGCGGCTACCCGGATATGTCCGCCGCGACGCATCAGAAGCTGGTGACGCGCCTCGTCGCGAAGATCGAGCGCAACGCCGATCAGATCATCCGCACGGAGGCGTATCACATGGAGGATGCGGAGATCGTCGTGGTCTCCTACGGCTGCACGGCCCGCTCGGCGCGGCGCGCCGTGGTG
>JAAAOZ010000069.1 GCA_009908585.1 Chloroflexota bacterium | reverse complement strand
CATCGTGCGCGCGAACCTGCTCCGCGAGGGCGACGCCGCCTATGACGAGCGGCTGCTGACCTACGTGGTCTTTATGGATCCCCAGTTGGGGCGCGTGGGCCTCACCGAATCGCTGGCGCGACAACGCGGCCACGACCTCCGCGTGGCCAAGATGCCGATGAGCCACGTGGCGCGGGCGATAGAGGTGAATGAATCGCGCGGCCTGATGAAAGCGGTGGTGGACGCGGAAACGGATCGCATCCTCGGCGCGGCGATGTTGGGCATCGAGGGCGGCGAGGTCGCCTCCGCGCTCAAGGTGGCGATGATGGGCGATCTGCCCTACACGGCCCTGCGCGACGGCGTCTTCGCCCATCCCACCCTGGCGGAAGCGCTGAACAATCTATTTATGACGCTTGATTGACTCGGAAAGAGATCGGAAGACAAACACAAAAAGGAGCTTGAGAGCATGGAGATCGGTATCCTGGGATTGGGCAAGATGGGCAAGAACATGGCGCGACGATTGGCCCGCGCCGGGCATCGCGTGGTGGTCTACAATCGCACCACGGAGAAGGCGTTGGCGCTGGCGGATGAGGAGGAGCATGTGACGGCGGCCAAGTCCTTCGCGGCGCTGGCCGAAGCGTTGTCCACGCCGCGCATCGGCTGGTCGATGGTGCCGGCGGGCGCGCCGACGGACAAGATGGTCGACAAGCTGCTGGAGGTCTTCCAGCCGGACGACATCATCATCGATGGCGCCAACTCTAACTACCAAGATAGCATGCGCCACGCGGAGAAAGTGACGGATCAGGGCCTGCACTTCTTGGATGTGGGCGTCAGCGGCGGCATCTGGGGCCTCAAGGAGGGCTACAGCCTGATGATCGGCGGCGAAAGCGAGATCGTCGAGCGCGCGCGCCCCATCTTCGAGACATTAGCGCCCGGCGCGGAGCGCGGCTGGGGCCACGTCGGCCCGCACGGCGCCGGTCACTTCGTCAAGATGGTGCACAACGGCATCGAATACGGCATGATGGAAGCCTACGCGGAGGGCTTCGAGATCCTTCAGACGAAGGAAGCGTTCGACCTCGACCTGCATCAGGTCGCCGAGGTGTGGCGCTACGGCACCGTGATCCGCTCCTGGCTGTTGGATCTGGCCGCCGACGCGCTGGCCGAGAGCCAGGATCTGGAGGAGATCCAGGGCTGGGTGGACGATTCCGGCGAGGGACGCTGGACGGTGCTCGAGGCCATCGCCCTGGACGTGCCCGCGCCCGTCATCACGCTGGCGCTGTTGCAGCGGTTGGCCAGCCGGCAGGAAGAAAGTTACGCCTTCAAACTGTTGACCGCTCTGCGCAATCAATTTGGCGGGCACGCGGTCAAATACAAAGAGTAGGTATCTGTGTAATTTTATGAGCAGGCCAAGGCGCCTAAAAGTGCGTTGCACCTCAGGTAGTATTTTAAAGTTTTCGCCGCTTGGCCGGCCTGCGAATGAATTCGAGGCTGATACACAAAATCTGTTGAAAACGGGTTGAAAAACCACCCCAAAAAGCAACCTCAGTGCGTTTCTGGTTGGCTCGTGCCAACTTCGCACTTTGGATATCAGCCGAGGGTTTCAACCATCGGCGCGGCGCAGTAGCGAATGCCCCGTGACAGTAACTAACTTATATCTGGCATGAAAAAGGGCCGACTTCTTTCGAAGTCGGCCCTTTGCGTGTAACAGTATACTACAAGCGACTGTTATACGCCTAGCAAGGTCATTGCCGTAAGACGAGAGGCAAGAAGATCTTATTGCCGGTGACGAGGATGGAGAAGTCTTGGGTGTCCTGAGCTTGGCCATCGGTGACGGAGAGTTCGACGGGGAAGACGCCGGCGGAGATCGGTGTGCCTGCCAAGAGCGCGGTGCCGTCGCCGTTGTCGGTGAGGGTGAGCCAAGCGGGACCAGTCGCCATGGTGATGGTCAAGGTGTCGCCGTCGTCATCTTCGGCGGTGGCGGTGTAATTGTAGGTAGCGCCAACATCCGCGGTGGTGATGGGGGTGCTGGTGAAGATCGGGGCGTGGTTGGTGACGGACATCTCGAAGGTGGCGGTGACGGCGGTGTCGCTTTCGATGGTGATGGCCAGCGGGTTGTCTGTACTATCGACATCCCCGCTCCAGCCGGTGAAGGCCCAGTCCGGATCAGCAGTCGCCGTGAGCGTGACCACATCGCCATAGATGTAGGTGTCCTGCCCTGGATCGACGGTTACGCTGCCGTTGCCCACTTCGTTGACGGTGAGGGTGTAGGGGATAGCCTCGAAGGTAGCAGTGACGACGGTGTCACTCTCGATGGTGATGGTCAGCGGGTTGTCTGTACTATCGACATCCCCGCTCCAGCCGGTGAACGTCCAGCCAGGATCGGCGGTCGCCGTGAGGGTAACAGACTGGCCAAAGCTGTATAGCTCTTGCTCAGGTTCAACCTGTACAGCGCCCTCGCCCGCCACCGCCACATCCAGCGTCAGGGCATACGCCTCCACAATGGCTGACTCGGTATGGATCTCGCCATCCGCATCAACCATAACTGTGTTGGTAATCAGCGTCCCGTTGGCGATGTCTTCGTCAACGGTCACCTGGAAGGTGATGGTATGTTCCGCGCCCTTGTCCAGGATGCCGCTCCAGGAGATATGATCGCCGGGCGGATCGTCAAACTCCGCACCGCCAGTGACGCTCTCTACGACGTAAGTGGTGTTATCAGGGATGGTGTCGGTGAAAACGATGGTGAGGGGGTCGTTGCCGTCGTTGACGAGGTCGATGGTATAGGTGATGGTGTCCCCAAGCATGACATAGTCACTGGGATCGGCAATCTTGGACAACGCCAGCACGACGGGCTGTTCAGCCACGGTCGTCTGCAATAGCGCCGAGGCCTGCTGCTCATCTGTACCCTGCGACTCGATATCGATGGTGACGGTGTCGGAGTAGCCGGTATGGGCGTCGACGGGGATGTCCACATCAACGGTGAAGGTGGCCGTGTCACTAGCTGCTACATCTACGGTTGACGGCACGGTGGTCGTCCAAACATTGCCGGAAGCCAGAACGTCGAAGGTCACGGCGGTTTCGGCGTAGTTGGTCACCGTCATCATATAGGTGACCGTCTCACCGGGGTTGCCCTCCTTCGCGTCCATCGTCGGCATCAGGATCGTACCATCATCCACCACCGTCATCTGGATCGGACGGACGAACATGCGTGAAGCCTGGAGGTCGTTGTGGGCGATTTCCATATTGGTCTGGTAAACCCCGACATCCAACCCGGTAGCGTCGAAGACCACGTTCACAGGTTGCGCACCGTAAGGCGCGACAGAGCCGGTCACGGGATCAACGGATAGCCAGAGGCTGGTAGCGAGGACATTGTCATAGGTCAACCAACCTGCGCCGTCGTTATTGAGCATCAACGAGCGCGTGACCTGTTCGCCCTGCGCGACAACCACGTCAAAGGCCTGATCATAGGTCATGCTGGCACAAGGGGCGTCGAGGTGAAGTTGTGCGTCATGTCGTGGAGCGACCCCGGTAGCCAGCGTATCGGTCATCATCATAGAGACATAGCCGTCATACGCGACGGTCATGGTCATCTGACCAGGCTCCACCCAGGCGGCATAAGCGCCATCAGCGTCGCTGGTCGTCATATAGCTGTCCCCATTCTCCGTCCAGATGGTGATCTCGGCCCCTTCCATCGTCTCACTGACCGCATCGCAGTAAGTCCAACCGTAGATATTGCCCCACATCTTGCTCTTCGTGGGCATATCCACCGTCATCGTCACCGGGATAATCTGGTCCGGGTTGACTGGATCATCGCTTTCTATGACAAGCTCGGCCAGGTAGTCGCCCGGCGCAGCGATTTCAGTCGCACCCGCGTCAAGGGTAACGGTCACGTTCAGGTCGTCATAGGCAGCGATATCGCCCTCATCCACATCTACATCCAGCCATGGCACCAGGGTGGACTGACAATCAAGCTCTTCACCCGGATAGGCGAAGCAGATCGCCAGGTCATCCGCCAGGGTCGGCCCATAGTTGAGGCCAACATTGCCAAACTGATTTTCGATGCCGGTCGTCGCGCCCGGTACATCCGCTTCTGCATATTGCATCAAGATGCTGCCGGAGTGGAAGAGGATAACCTCCCAGGTTCCCGCCGGGCTGTCGTCGCTGTGGGTGAAGTCCTCGTATTGGACGATGAAGCAGGCATCCACGGTGTCGGGGTTCGGGTTGTACGGACACTGCGCGAAGCTCTCGACGTAGACGGACCCAGGTTTGAGATCGTCCCAAGCGGCGGAGATGAGGTTGTTGGGCAGAGTCGGATCGGGCAACGGATCGGGGCTGACGTCGGTGGAGCCGGCGCCAAAGGAGAGGAAGCCGTTGCTGTTGACGAAGACCGTGTCATAGTGGTTGGGGTTGAGTTCATCAGCGCCATAGAATTTGAAGTCGAAGCCGATATCCACCTCAGCGGAGTCGTTGTCGCCCAGCGCCACGGACGTCCCGATCTCGGAAATATCCACGAAGTCGTAGACGGGGCTGAAACCAGGCTCATTGGAGTCCGCGAAGCGGTAACCAAATCCATCCGCCCCTCCGGCTGCCATTATATCGAAGCCCAAGCTTTGCTCGTTGAGCAGGAAGGAACCGGTGAAGGCGCCCATGTTCGCCAAGTTGATTTCCGCTGTGGTCGTCGTACCCATTGGCACACTCAGATCCAGCGCGTCTGGCGTCGGCGTGAGACAGGGTTGCAGCCAGTGCAGGTTGGCGTCCAAGGTGGTGATGGTGTCGCTGACGATGTCAACGCCGGTGAAGACCTGCTCTTCGTAGCCGGCCTCGTTGGAGACGGTGACGGTGAGCGGGCTGTACATCTCATCCAGCCATAAGCCGTAGGTGCCGCTGATGTCGGTGGTCAACAGCCAGGTAGCAGGACGTTCAGTCATCTCTGTTGAATCAGTCTCGATGCGCACGTCGTCGATGTACCAGCCGGCGCGATTCACGACCGTGCTAGCATACATCCGGAATTCGACTGTCGCGACGCCGCCGACGTAAGGCGTCAGATCCACCTGATGCTGCTCCCAGGCCGTGGGAATGACATACGAGGTAGCGCGATCATAGACTGCAATACCATTGACGTATACTTCACCGTGATCAAAGCCTTCATATACATCATACCAGTCCCACCAGGAAAGCGTAGCAGTTAGCGCGCTGCTCAGATCCACCTCGAAAGTCAAGATGCTCGTATCGCCAAGGTTGTTGTAGCAGTCGTTGAGCACGGCGCCCCACATATCGGCGCCGGAGTGTGCTGCAGGAGGAGGATAAGCGGTACTGCAGTTGCTGCCGTCCCAGTTATAGGTACCCCACTCCCAGTCGAGGCTGCCGACAAAACCACCATCGTCACCCTCAAAGTCTTCCTCTAACCCGGCGGTAACCGTCTCTGTCATCCAGCTTTGAACCAAGACACGCGCGCCTTCTATCGGCATCGTCATAGCATCACAGTAGCCGAGGCCCTGGACCAGACCCTCAAGTTTGCCCCATGTTGCGGGCGGCTCGACGGTCAAAGTCACCGGGACGGAGAGAGGATCGTTGATCGAGTCATTGTCCACGAAGAGGGTAGCGGTGTAGACGCCCGGTTGATCAAAGCCAGCGGTATCCAACGTCACTGTGACGGCCGAAGTTCCACCGTCAGCCGAGGTTTCGCCCGCCGTGGGATCTTGATCCAGCCACGCCGTACCATCATCGGAGAGCGTCCACGCCAGCGTGTAAGCGCCGGTG
>JAAAOZ010000352.1 GCA_009908585.1 Chloroflexota bacterium | reverse complement strand
GACCGCCAGCGGCTCCTGGGGCGTCGCCTCGCCCAGCGGATCGCTGGCCATCATCGTGCTGACCATGGCCGTCTCCGCCAGGCCGCGAAAATCGAGACCCCAGACGCCCACCAGGCCGATGACCAACGCTAACAGCGCCAACGCGACGTGCGCTTCGCGCCGCCAGCGATCCGAGACGGGCCATGTCACCACCCACGGATGAAGCAGATTGCTGGCCGCCAGCCCCGTCATCAAAGCCAGCACCAGCGGCGCCAGTCCAAAGAGGAAGGTCGGGTTGGTGTAGAATTGCCATCCCGCGTAGGCCCCGATCATAAAAATCGAGCCTTGGGAGAAATTGAGCACGTCCATCAGGCCGAAGATCAACGTCAGCCCGGCGGCGACCATAAAATAGAGCGCACTCAACGTCAACCCGGAGAGCGTGGTGCGCACAAAGGGCTTCGTGCCCATGGTGGCCCAACCGACCAGGCTCAAGGCTACCAATAATCCAATGACGATCCATAACGTCTTGTTTTCACGCCAAACTTTCTCATAACTCATACGCACTCCTTTGATGTCATACGATGTCATACATGATGTAAGGGCGATGCAATTCCAGTCTAATCAACCATAACTAGATATATCGTAAAATTGCGATAAAGTTTTCATGTCAGATGATTACGTGAGAATTGCATCGCCCCTATGCCCCGGCGACGGCGCCCAAATACCGCTGGATCAACGCCTCGTCCTCGACCAGATCGGCCATCGCGCCCTCGTGCACGGATTGTCCGTCATCGATGATGTAGTAGCGCTCGCCCAACTGGCTGGCCATGATGAAATTCTGCTCGACCAGGAGCACGGTCGTGGAGGCGCTCAGCTCGCGGATCGCCTCCATCATCTGCTCGATGAGGATGGGCGCGAGGCCCTCGCTCGGCTCGTCGATGAGCAGCAGGTCGTTATCGGGCACGAGCGCGCGGGCTACGGCCAACATCTGCTGCTGCCCGCCGGATAGATGATCGCCCGGCAGACTGTAGAGCCGTTTGAGGTCCGGGAAGAGGCCGAAGATGAAATCGGCCTTGCGCTCAAGATCGCCCTTCTCACGCTCGGCGATCTTGAGATTCTCCGCCACGCTCAGGTTGCGGAAGATGGCGCGATGCTCCGGCACGTAGCCCACGCCCATCTGTGCGATGTCGTAGGCACGCTTGCCCTGAATCTCGTCGCCGTCGAAGACGACCCGCCCCTCGCGCGGCGGCGTCAGCCCCAGAGTCGACTTGAGGGTGGTCGTCTTGCCCGCGCCGTTGCGTCCCAGCAGCACCGTGATGCTGCCGCGCTGCACCTCCAGCGAGACGCCCTCCAGGATGTGGAATTGGCCGATGAAGGTGTGAATATCCTCGACTTTTAGGATGATTTCCGGTGTGTCATTTTGCATAGTCTCTCCTCATTTTTCACAACCCTTGCGAAGGTTGCGCCTGATTCTTTATCAAGCAAAGCATCTTGGTTCCATAACTATCCCTCATTGAAGATTACCCTGAAACCTTCGCAAGGGTAGGATAACGTCATCACGTTTTACTCCCCAAATCACCGTAGAGCGCGCCCAGATAGGCTTTCTGCACCTCGGCGTTGCCCGCGATCTCGTTGGGTGTGCCTTCGGCCAAGACGGCGCCTTGGTGCATCACGGTGATGACATCGGAGATGCTCATCACCATGTCCATCCGGTGCTCCACCAGGACGATGGTCTTGTCATCGCTCTCCATGATGCGGTCGATGATGGCCAGAAGCTCCGGCACCTGCTCCGAGGACATCCCGGCGGTCGGTTCGTCCAACAGCAGGATTTGCGGATCGCTGGCCAACATGATGCCCAGCTCCAGCTTGCGCTTCTCGCCATGCGCCAGATTGCGGGCCAGCGCCAGCGATTTGCCCTGCAAGCCCACCCGCGCGATCACGGCCATCGCTTTCTTCTGATAGGCATCGAAGTGATCGAAGCGCCGGAAGAGCTTGAAGTTATCGCCGCCCATCGCTTGCGCCGCCAGCCGGATGTTTTCCAGCACCGTCAGGTTGGGGAAGATGTTGGTGATCTGGAATGAGCGCCCGATCCCCAGATGGGCGATGCGGTAAGGCGGCTCGTTCGTGATCTCCTGCCCCTGGAAGAAGACCTGCCCAGCGGTAGGCGGCATCGTCCCGCTCAACAGGTTGAAGAAGGTCGTCTTGCCGGCCCCGTTCGGCCCGATGATGGAGTGCAACGTCCGCGCGCGGATCTTCACACTCACGTCGGCCACCGCCACCAGCCCGCCGAACTCCCTGCGCAGGTGCTGCGCCTCCAAAATAACGTCGGATTGTCTTGCGTTATCGTTCATACGCGCTCTCCTAAAAAATTAAGAATGCAGAATGATGAATTTGGAATTAATAATAGTGAGGATTATGCCGTAGATTCGCAGATTCGCTTATGTGGGGAAGTGAAGAGCATCATCCATCAGCCCTCCACTCCCCCTACTCCCTACTTCCTACTACTTACTGCCTTACTGCCTTACTCCCCTACTCCCAAACTACGGCGCGGGCAGATCACCGCAGCGGTCGGCGTAGTCGCCTTCCAGCGTGCAGGGAACGCCCAGTTCGTCGTACTCGGAGACATAGACGGTCTCGAAGAATTCGTACTCGTTGACGCCGTCGCCATCCTGATCCGGCTCCAGATTCACCAACCGGAGGATGTTCATCGGCTGCTCGCAGACGTGATCCTCAGGGCGGATGTAATACGTGCCCTTCGGCCCCTGGAACTTGAGGCCTTCCAGCGCGTCGATCATCGCGTCGCCGCTGGTGTCGCCGCCGGTCTTCTCCAGGGCTTCGGCCAGCGCAATCGCCGAGGCCATCCCGCCCGCCGTGAAGAGATCAGGCGGCTCGTTGTACTCCTCGAAGTGGCGCTCGGTCAACCAATCGTTGATCGCATTATCCGGGACGGTGTAATGATAGACGTTCAGCCCGATCTGATCCATCGCCGAGCCGTAGACCGCCGCGAACGAGGCGTTGTCGCCATAGCCGGTCGCCACGGTCATTTCCTCCAGCGCGCCCAGGTCCGAAAGCTGCTGGAAGAGCGTCACGTAGCCGGTGCCCGCCCACGTCAGGAAGAGGCAGTCGGCGCCGGAGTCCATCGCCTGCTGGATGTAGGGCGTGAAGTCGGTGGTATCGAAGGGCGCGTAGATATCGGCCACGACCTCGCCGCCGTACTGCTCGACCGAATACTTGAGCGCCGCGCCGCTCCCCTGACCAAAGGCGTTGTCGATGCCGATGTGGGCAAAAGTGTTGCCCACGTTTTCGACCAGGTATTTGGCGATGACCAAGGTGTCATCATAGTTGGTGCGGGCAGTGCGGAAGACGTAGGGGTTGAAGTACTTGCCCGTTGTGAACGCCGACGCCGCCGGATCGACCATCAGGATGATCTCGTTCTCCTCCGCGACGGTGGTCAGCGCAGCCGCCACGGCGGAACTAACGGGGCCTTGGAGCAATTCCACGCCCTCGGCCTCGATCAACTCGCGGGCCAACGCCACGCCCTTCTCTGGATCGCCCTCCGTATCGCGCAACAGCACCTCGACGGGGCGCCCGGCGATGATGTAGCGGCCCTCATCGTCGGTCTCGCCGCCAGACATATACTCCAGGCCCAGCATAAAGCCGCGATGCTGCTGCTGGCCGTAGAGCGCCATCGTGCCGGATTGCATCGAAAGCTGCCCGATCTTCAGGACATCAGCTTCTTCCTCTTCCGTCGGCTCCGGGGTCGGCTCGACCCGCTGCACACAGGCGCTCACCAGCAACGCCATCAACGTCAACAACGTAACAAATTTCCATAACCGTTGCGTCTTCATTTCAGATTTCCTCCTTCGGGTTAATGTGGATAAAGCAAACGACCAACCTACCAACGACTCCTTCGCTCAATTTCACCTCCTGATCCAAACAACACCTATAACATCACAGATAGTTCAAGGATATACACTCTCAAGACTCCTGCATCCTTAGCGAGTCAGCGCGTCGATTTCGGCCAGGTCGTCCTCCGTCAAAGTGACGTGGACGGCGCCGGTGTTGTCCTCCAGATGCCGCACCTTGGTCACGCCGGCGATGACGGAAGACGTCACGTCGTGCGCCAGGAGCCAGGCGATGGCGAGTTGGGCCAACGTGCAATCTTTGCGCTCGGCGATGGGAATAAGCTGCTCAACGATGTCTAAGTTACGCTCAGTGAGGAACTGCTTGCCCCATTCTTCCTGCGCCAGCCGGCCCGATTCATCCAGGTCGCCTTTGCGATAGCGCCCGGTGAGCAACCCCACGGCCAGCGGCACGTAGGGTATCAGGCCAATCTGCGCTTCGGCCAGATACGCGAGGAAGGCGTCGGCATCCGCCATAGTCGGTTCTTCTTTAGCCGCGACCTTCGGGCGCTGGAGCATATTGTAATGGTTCTGCACCCCGATGATGCGGCGCGCGCCGTTCGCGCCAACGGCGGCGAGCGCCTCAGTTTCGGCTTTTAACTGGGCAGCGGTGCGATTGGAAACGGCCAAGTAGCGCACCTTGCCCTGGTTGATGAGATGATCGAAGGCGTCCCAGGTCTCATCCAACGGCGTGACCCACGAGCCATCGGGCAGCAGATCAGGCGCGTGATGATAGAGCAGGTCGATGTAGTCGGTTTGCAGGCGGTGCAGCGAATCTTCAACCGCCTGGATGATATACTTGCGCGAAGCCCCACTCTCGTTGGGCGTGAACTCGTGCGTCATCTCGTGCTCGGCGCGCACGGAATTGCGGATCTTGGTGGCAAGCACAACCTGATCCCGCACACGCTGGCCTCGGCGCTGGAAGTAGCGGCCCAGCAGCCGCTCACTGTTCCCCGCGCCGCCGTTGTACGAGTTGGCCGTATCCCAATGCGTCACGCCTAGTTCCAGCGCGCGGTCGAGAATGGCGAAGCCTTCATGCTCGCCGACGCGCGAGCCATCATACGCGGGATCGCCCCACTTCCACAGCCCCAGCCCGATCTCCGAAAGCCACAAGCCTGATTTGCCCAAGCGGCGATAGTTCATATCACGAAACGTCCTAGTATGCACATTATCTCCTTATTACAATACAAAGATGACAAGGTCTCAATCACAGTCCATTCAAATCAAATAGGAAAAACGCGGCAGCGGAGGAGAGGCGCGCGGATCGCGCACCTCTCCTCCGCCAAACGGTCTCCTCGATTATGCCGGTTCAAAGGCCAAGTAGGTCTTCTGCTCATCGCCCTCGCCGCGCTCGACGAAGGCGACTTTGAGGGGCGCGCCGATGGCAATCGACGCCGGATCGGACACATCCACGCCCAAGATTTGCGCGCTGATGCGCTGCCCCTCGGCCAGCTCGACGACGCCGGTGCAGTAGGGGTTTTTGCGCCCGTAGCCCGCGTCTAACATCATCGTCGGTGCGATGTGTACCACAGTGAACGCCGCCAATTTGCCCTCGCCGGAAAGCTCCTCCCACGTCATCTCGGCCTCCGGACACTCCGGGCAGATGGGACGCGGCGGCACGTGGATCTCGCCGCATGCGGCGCAGCGCGCGCCCATCAGCTTGTGCTCAGCTAAGTGTTGATTGAATTCCGTTGCGGTAAATAGTTCTGCCATTGTTAGTATCTTCTCCTGTTATATCTAAACCTTGCGAAGGTTTGACCATCATCTTTCAACCAAGGTGTATGGATGAATAGAAAGGCATCCTTAGTACACAAACGCATCCGCAACCTTCGCAAGGGTATGTATCAATCAGCGGCGCTCAAAGATGTGGACGGCGCAGGTCTGCC
>JAAAOZ010000149.1 GCA_009908585.1 Chloroflexota bacterium | reverse complement strand
TGCGCTTCATCGTCGAGGAGGTCAAGCCCTTCATCGATGCGCGCTACCGCACGCGACCGGATCGGACGCACACCTTCGTGATGGGATCGAGCATGGGCGGGCTGATCTCGTTGGCCGCGCTCTGCGCCTACCCCGATATCTTCGGCGGCGCGGGCTGTCTCTCTACGCATTGGATTGCTGCGGAGGGCATCCTGGTCGATTATCTGCCGCAGATGTTGCCGGAACCCGGCGCGCACCGCCTGTACTTTGACCATGGTACGGTCACGCTGGATGCGCACTATCCCCCTTACCAGGCCCGCGTCGATGCGATGATGCGCGCCGCCGGCTACACCGAAGGCAAAGACTGGATCACGCGCGTGTTCGAGGGCGCGGAACATTCAGAACCGGCCTGGCGTGCGCGCGTGCCTATCCCATTGACGTTTTTGTTGAACGAAGACTGATCTAGGAGATTATAATGACTCAAGAACACCCCAACGTTCTGTTGCTTATCTCGGACCAGTGGTCAACGCGCGTCGCGGATGGCTCTGGTGACTACAACAATGGTATTCAAACGCCCGGCATCGACCGGCTAGCCTCGGAGGGGATACGCTTTGAGCAAAGTTACAGTTCCTTTCCGTTGTGCTGTCCTGCGCGGTCGAGTATGTTCACAGGCCTAATGCCCCACAAGCATCAGATCATCGATAACGAAGAGGTTTTTATGGACAAGCTTGGCGCCATCCCCGCGCGCGATGATCTCACTACGATGGGCCAGCTATTCAAGGAAGCCGGCTACGAGACCGCCTATTTTGGCAAGGAGCATGCGGCTGGCTACGCCTGGGACGGCAACGATGAATTCGGTAGTATGAAGTACTCCGCCGGCGGCATGCTGGCCGAAGGCTCAGCCTACGACCAAATTTTCACGCGCGACGCCATCAACTTCATCAAGCGCGAGCACGACCGGCCCTTCTACGCGACACTCTCGCTCATCAACCCGCACGACATCTGCAAGGTGCTGGGCGGCAAGGTGAAAGGCGCGACCTTCGCCGACGCTATCTTCTTCTGCCGCACCGATGACGAACCCTACTTGCGTTTCCAGGAGCGGCCTGGCTTGCCATCTAATTTCGATGCGCCGGTTGCGCCGGGCATGATCCGCGACCGCGAGTTTATGTATGAGGAATTGGATACGTGGACGGAGAGCGACTGGCGGCGCTATCTGGCGACGTATATGCTGCTCATTGAGAAGACCGATTGGTACATCGAACTGCTATTAGACGCACTGCGCGACGCCGGGCTTGACGAAAATACCCTCGTCGTCTTCACCACCGATCATGGCGATATGGTGGGCAGCCACGGCATCATCGCCAAGACTGCTTTCTACGAAGAATCCGTCCGCACGCAATTGTTAATGCGCTATCCAGACCACATCGCGCCCAGCACGGTGGATAGCAAAAGTATCGTCGGCTCCATTGACCTAATGCCCACGCTGCTTGATTTCTGCGGCATCGAAGCGCCGGCTGAACTGGATGGGCAGAGCTTCAAAGCCCTGTGTTGCGGCGCGGACGCCGGCGACTTTTCGCAATTGGTGTCCGTCAATCCTGACGGGCGCATGCTGCGTTTTGAGCATTACAAATACATCCACAGCGCAATTTACGACGAAGAGCGCGAAATCTTGTTTGATTTGAAGGTCGATCCCGACGAGACCACCAACGTTTTTAACCGGCCAGGCTACGAAGAGGCCTCAGCGTACGCACGGGCAACGCTGGATAACTGGCTGGCGCACGAAGCGTTGAGTTTGCGCTTTGAAGAATTATGAGCCAACATGCTTCAGACACGATGCGTCCTACGCTACCTCGCGCTTTTCACGTGATGGTCAAGCCCGTAGGGTCGGTGTGCAATTTGGCTTGTGAGTATTGCTACTATCTCGGAAAAACCAGCTTGTATCCTGAGACAACGGATTTCTGTATGACCGAGGCGGTGCTGGAAACCTTCACACAACACTACATCGAAGCGCAAGCGGTCCCCACTGTGAACTTTGCATGGCAAGGCGGCGAGCCAACGCTGCTGGGCGTGGATTTTTTCGAGCGCGCGGTTGCATTGCAGCAACGCTATCGCAAGCCCGGTATGCGCATCATCAACGCAATTCAAACGAATGGCACGTTGTTGGATGACGCCTGGGGTCGCTTTTTCAAAAAACATGATTTCCTCGTGGGGATCAGCTTGGACGGGCCGCGTGCGTTGCACAATGCTTACCGCCGCGATAAGGCAGGCGCGCCAACGTTCGACCGCGTGATGGCTGGGTTGGACGTGCTCAAGCGCCATGGCGTGTCCTACAACATCCTCGCCACCGTTCACGCGGCCAATGCCGCGCACCCATTGGCAACCTACCGCTTCTTGCGCGACGTAGCCGGTGCGCGCTTTCTACAGTTCATCCCTATTGTGCATCACGCGCACGCCGTGGAGGCCGCCCAATACGGAGAATTCCTCTGCCGTATTTTTGATGAATGGTTGCTCTGCGACTTGGAGAATGTCTCGGTGCAGATTTTCGATGTGGCGCTCTGGGCGTGGATGGGCAAATCTCCGCCTTTATGTATCTTTGCAGAAACTTGTGGTGAGGCGCTGGTATTGGAGCACAACGGCGATCTCTACAGTTGCGATCATTTTGTGACGCCGCAACAATATCTGGGTAATATCACAGAAACATCCTTACGCACGTTGGCAGCTTCAGATCAGCAGCGCGCCTTTGGGCAAGTCAAAGCTCACCTTCCTCGGAAATGCCGGGAATGTGATGTGCTCTTCGCCTGCCACGGCGGCTGCCCCAAAAATCGCCTTGCGGGCGACGACCTGCCGCTCAACGTGCTCTGCGATGGTTACCAGACATTCTTCCATCACATCCGCCGCCCAATGCAGCAAATTGCTGCTAGGCTGCAACCAGGTGGTGCAGTATGAATCCCTTCACAACCATTGCCCCCAAACCCCAAGCCACCACCTGCTGCACTTCGGCGCGATCAAGCCGGCTGGGTGGCGATGCTCTACGGCCCCGGCGTTGTGGAGACCGAGGTTGCGGGTACGCACGTGTGCATCACGGAAGAGACACGCTATCCCTTCGATTTGACGCTGACCTTCACGTTGGATCTTGCCGCGCCCACGACTTTTGACCTGGCTTTCCGCGTGCCTGGATGGGCGCGGGGCTTTACACTTGATGCGCCGTGTGACGCGCATCAAGTAGATGGCCTGCTCGTATTGCGCAAGCGCTGGCAGACGAACGACCACATCACGTTACACTTTGAGGTAGAACCCCAGATCAATGCTTTTGGCGATGAGGCATTCTTTAGCCACGGGCCATTGCTCTTTGCACTACCATTAGCCAGCGAGGCCCACGTCGAGCGGACATACCAGCCCGGCTTCCGCGATCTGACCTATGCGCCCGTCGAAGATACCGGCGCAGACTTGCGCATCTTGGCGGAGCAACCGTTTACCCTGGTACGCAGCACATTCAATCCCGCGCGACCGTGGCACACCCTTGTGCTCAGCGGTCATCTGTGGGATACGTCTACCCACACGCTCCATCCCGTGGGCTTGCGACCCTTGGGCGCCACCATTCTGCGGCGCGTCACGTTTAGTATGTAACATTGAGTGAAATTTATTCAACAAGGAGAATACCTTGAAACACGAAATCCGTCGTACCGCTGAGAAGATTGCGCAACGTATAGATTTGATCGCGCCGCTGGTTCACCGCGAAAGCGCGCCGCTGCCGCCGTTTCGATACCAGCAGCTTGCCGGCCCGGAGGAGACGCCACCACTCGTTCCCGCTGACGCTGCGCAAGGCGAGACGATCCGGCCGCCGGCCTACTGGGGTGAGCCGTTGGCCGATTTCGTGCTGCGCGGCGCCTTCGAGGCGCCTGCCGGATGGGAGGCCGGGCGCCCGGTGGCGCTCTATCTCCCCATCGGCGAGACGAACGACTTCAGCCATCCGGAGGCGCTGGTCTACGTCGATGGCGATCCGCTCGCCGCCTGTGACCGCCACCACCAGGAGATTCGATTGCCCGACCGCTATCGCGACGGCGCTTCACACACGCTGACCCTTCACGGTTGGATGGGCTGGCTGTTGGCGCGCCCCGGCGAGCGCGTGTTGATGCAGCCGTGCGCCGTCGTCCAGATCGATTTGCCGACGCGCGCCTTCATCGCCACCGCCCGCGTCGCCTTGGGCGTGGCCGAGCAATTGGAGGCGCGCGATCCGGCGCGCGCGCAACTCCTCACCGCGCTGGACGAGGCCTTCCAGGCCTTGGATACGCGCGAACCCTTCGGGGCGCGCTTCTACGCCAGCGTTCCGGCGGCCCACGACCTGCTGCGCGATGGCATCGTCGCGGCGGGGCCGGCGCTGGGCGTCGATCTCGTCGCCACGGGCCACGCTCACATCGATGTGGCGTGGCTCTGGCCGCTGGCGCAGACGCGCCGGAAGACGCGCCGCACCTTCTACAACGTCCTCAATCTGATGGAACAGTTCCCCGACTATCACTTCTCGCAGAGCCAGGCCCAGCTCTACGCCTTCGTGCAGGAGGACGATCCCGCGCTCTTCGCGGCGGTGCAGCAGCGCGCGGCCGAGGGCCGCTGGGAACCCATCGGCGGCACCTGGGTGGAGATGGATTGCAACATCACCGGCGCGGAGTCGCTGGCGCGCCAATTCACCCTGGGCCAGGCCTTCTTCCGCGAGCACTTCGGCGCGGAGGCGATGGCGCCCGTGCTCTGGTTACCGGATGTCTTCGGCTACGCAGCCAGCCTGCCCCAGTTGATCCGCCAGGCGGGCTTGCGCTACTTCTTCACCACCAAGCTGAGTTGGAACCAGTACAATCGCCTGCCGCACGAGAGCTTCTGGTGGCAGGGCATCGATGGCACCCGCGTGCTCACCCACTTTGGCATGGCGAAGGAGAACGAATCGCCCGGCTTCTTCAGCACGTACAATTCGCCCGCCCGCCCCACGGACGTGATCGGCACGTGGACGAACGCGGCGCAAAAGGAATTGAGCGATGCGCCGTGGCTGCTGACCTTCGGTTACGGGGATGGCGGCGGCGGCCCCACGCGCGAGATGCTGGAGAATCTGCGCGAGATGAAGAACTTCCCCGCGACGCCGCGCGTGCACCAACGGGGCGCGGGCGATTTCTTCCGCACGTTGGAGGCGCAGGTTGGGGATCGATTGCCGGTCTGGGATGGCGAACTCTACCTGGAGATCCATCGCGGCGCCTACACCACGCAGGGGCGCACCAAGCGCGCGAATCGCAAGAGCGAGTTTGCCCTCCACGATGCGGAGTTCTTAGCGGCGTGGGCGGCGCGATTGGATGAGAGCTATCACTATCCAACGGCGCAGTTGCGTGCGGCGTGGCAGTTGGTCTGCCTCAACCAATTCCACGACATCATCCCCGGCAGCAGCATCGGGCCGGTCTACGAGGAGGCGTTGGCCCAGTACGCCGAGGTGCAGGCCACCGCCGGCGACATCCGCGCGGAGGCGCTCGCCGTGCTGGCCGAGGCCGCGGGCGGCGATTTGCTTCTCGTCAACCCCACCAGCTTCGCGCGGCGGGATTTGGCTTTTTGGGATGGCGAACTATCGGCGGATCAACACCTCGCGCGCCCAGACGGGACGCCCGTGCCGACGCAAGCCACGGTGGGCGGCGTTTGGATCGCTGCCGGCGAGCTGGCGCCGTACAGCGTCACGCCGCTGACGGTTGCCGAGGGCGCCCCTCCAGAAGCCTCATCCCCGTTGTCTGCTTCAGCGACGCATCTGGAAAACGCCAAGGTGCGGGTCGAGTTCAACGCCGAGGGGGACATTAAGCGCATCTACGACAAGGCC
>JAAAOZ010000190.1 GCA_009908585.1 Chloroflexota bacterium | reverse complement strand
CGGCTGGTACCGGCAGGCGGAGCAACAGGCCCGCGCGCAGGGCGATCAGAGCGCCATCGGCCAGGCGCTGCGCGGCCAGGCCCGCATCTACTTGGATACCGTGAATCCCAGCCAGGCGGAGGATCTGCTCAGCGAGGCCCTGCACCTCTCCGATGGGCAGGCGGATCGCGAGGCGCAGGCCCGCCTCCTCGAGCTGATGGCCGAGAATCGCCTGAACTTGGGCCATCCGGCGGAAGCGGAGGCCTTCCAGGCGGAGGCGCAAGCGCTCCGCGCCGAAGGCCCCGGCCAGGCGGAGTTGGCCGTCCGCGTGATGTTGCGCACGGGGCAATTGGATCAGGCGCGACGCGTGTTGGAAAAGCGCGCACAGGCCGAGCGCCAAGATCCCGTGCTGCGCCCACGCGCCCATCGCGAGACGCTCTTGCTGCTGGCGCTGATTCTGGTCTTCCAGGGCGAGGGCGAGGCCGCCTATCATCGCGCCATCGAGGGCACCGAGCGCGGGGAAGCGCTCGCGTCGCCCTTCATCACCGCCGTGGGGAAGATGCGGCAGGGGCACGGGTGGCTGCTGCGCGACGCGGAGCGCGGCTACGCCGAGGCCTGTCGCTGCTATCGCGACGCGATCCGCCGGAGCGAGACGCTGGCCGTCCCGCGCCTCAAAGTGGAGGCCTACTGGGGCTTGTGTCGTGCGCACGGCTTTCGCGGCGCCATCGACGCCGCCGAACGGGCGGCGGAGCGGGGGCTGGCGTTGGCGCGTGCGGCCGGCGATGAGTGGATCGCTACGCTGATTTTGGTCTCGCTGGGTGCGGGCTATATGATCGCAGGTCAGTACGAGAAAGCAGCCGCCCATCTCGTCCGAGCGCGGAACGGCTTCCACGAGTGCGGCGATACCTACGGCCAAGCGGTCGCGCGGCTCTGGCAATGCCTGCTTTGGCTGGAGACCGACGACCCGACGCGCCTGGCGCGTGGACTCGACGACCTGCTGCATCACGCGCGCGAGCATCGCTACGATTTCCTCTTCACGCGCGCCACCTTGCTCGGCCCACCCAACCCGCGCCGGCTGGCGCCCCTGCTCCTCTACGCGCGGGATCAGCGGCACGCGCCACAGTACGCCAAGCAACGCCTGGCCGATCTCGGTCTCGCGCAGATCCAACACCATCCCGGCTACCAGCTCCACGTGCAGACGCTGGGCAGCTTCCGGGCTTGGCGCGGGGCTGCGCTCAACGAGCATGAGATCGAAGCGCAGGATTGGCATCGGGAGAACGCGCGCCTGCTCTTCCTACTGCTGATCACCTACCGCGATGCGATGCTCGACCGCGAGCAGATCGCGGAGATGCTCTGGCCCGGCCTCGACCAGGAGACCGCGCTGCGGGATTTCAAGGTGGCGCTGAGCACGCTCTACAAGGCGCTCGAACCTGGACGCAAGCGCGGCGCGCCCTCCGCCTACGTCCAGCGCGATGGCAGCCTCTACGGTTTGCGTCCCGAGGCCGATCTCTGGCTGGATGTGGACGCCTTCGAGCGCGCGGTCGCCGCCGGGGATGCACAGATCGAGGCCGCGCCGGCGACGGGGATTGCGCGCTATCGCGAGGCGCTGAATCTCTACGCGGGCGATTATCTCCAGGAGTATCCCTTCGAGGATTGGTGCAGCGAGGAGCGGGCGCGCCTGCGCTCGCTCTACGTGGGCGCGGCGGATCAATTAGCGCGCGCCCTGATCGAGCGTGCGCAGTGGTCGGAGGCTATCGAGGTCTGTCAGGCCATTCTGGCCTACGATGATTGCTGGGAGCAGGCCTATCGCCTGATGATGACGGCCTACGCCCGCCTGGGCAATCGCGCCCAACTGCTCCGCACCTATCGGCGCTGCGAGGCGCGGCTCCGCGAGGAACTGGACGTGGCCCCCTCACCGCGCACCTTAGCGCTCTACAAGCGACTGAGCCAAGAGTCGTAGAGGTGGATTCAGGCCGGGGATGGGGCTAAATCGCGCACATCCGTATGACCCGCTTGGGTCTCTCCGTGCTTACAAATCACACACTTCATTTTACCTTCCTCTTTTCAAAACCAGGTACTGGGGCATCCCAAGTCTTTCACGAAAATGGTGCCGAAGGGCCTCGATGTCGGGCCGGAAAAAGGGCCATCATCATTTAACATCTATCTGGAGCGATAGGTCTGTTTCAACTTCCTCTAATCGCTTGTTGTATATAGTAACGATTTCTTGAAGAACTTGAAAGAAATCGACTCCCTCGCCAGTGGAAAGCTCAATGATATTCAGGGCCAAAAAATCCTCTATTGAGATAATACTGATCTGAGAGCCAACGCCTTCATCTTCAGCGAGCGCCAAGGCTTTATATTCTTCCTCTTGCGGAGTGAGTAGAATAGGATGCTGACCCTGCTTGATGTTTGCCGCGCATTTCTGTATGACATTCCTCCCCGGCGTGCTGGTAACATGATAAACTGTGTTCTTAACAGCGAAGTCGCCAGGGCGTTCGGTCTGCACATCGGCGGCATGGGCTGGATAGTTGGGAATAGGTATATCGGAGAAGCGTTTTTCAAGCTTGGCACCCACGAGGTGCTGTTCCACAACGCCGCCAGACCTACCTTTTGCTCTCTCAAGAATGAT
This sequence comes from Chloroflexota bacterium, assembly GCA_009908585.1. Classification (GTDB taxonomy): domain Bacteria; phylum Chloroflexota; class Anaerolineae; order B4-G1; family SLSP01; genus JAAAOZ01. Next base: position 3,217 of record JAAAOZ010000190.1, on the reverse strand, counting down.
ATGTATCCAAGCAGATGGCGAGTGGTTTCTATCAAGGGCTAACTTGAGATTCTGTTTTTGAAGCCAAACGATAGCTTTCTTCGCCAACTTGTCGATTAAATCTTTTAGTAGTTCATCCCTCTCATCAGGCGGGATCTCAGCAAAAAATTCCCCCCACTCGAAATCATCAAACAACCTCTGACCATCTTGAGGGGCCTGTCGGGTTGTTACTTCTTTTAGATATTTTTGATTGACGCCATACTTCTCTAACGTGTCGCCCAGGCCAGCTCGCGATCCTCTTACTTCACCACCTCCTGAAATCACTTCTTCTCTTGATACTGGTCCTTGCCGCAAATGATCCAGCACCACGATTCCCACAGCAATTGTATTGCGAGCTATTCGCCCTCTCCTGGTGCAAGACTCAAGCCAATCTTGCAAGATATCAAAACTTCTTTGTCGAATCTGCTCTTGGGTTGCGCTCATTCAGTTCCCCTTTTTGCATGTTATCGCGTCGCGAATTCTGGAACGTATCTTGCTCCTTGCTTCTTCATTCCGCATCTCATGTTCCCAAATCCTTATCACTTCCCATCCATTGTCTGCCAAGACTTGATTGTTTCGTTTATCTCTTTCGATATTGCGTTCGATCTTGCGCTCCCAATATTCACGATTGGTCTTAGGAAGCTTACGGTCACAATGAGGACAACTATGCCAAAAGCAGCCATCGACGAAGATAAGAACACGTTCTTCTGGGAAAACTATGTCCGGCTTTCCTCTAATGTCATCCACGTTCTTTTTCCAGCCACTCAATCCCATCCCCGCTAACATAGCGGATAATTGTCTTTCAATGCTGGTCCCTTTCCCCTTGACCGCTCGCATTGTTTTTCGACGGTCTTCAGGCGTTAGATTATCAGACATTTTGGCACACGGGATAAGCTACAGATAGATGCTTCTCAATTAAAGGTTTTAGGGCGTTTTGAGCAAGCCAAGTTATGACAGGAACGCAAACAGCGTCTCCGAACCCCGTTAGTGCTTGCACTCCATTGGTAGTTATGGGATATTTGTCAGGCACGCCTTGCAGACGAGCATATTCTCTTGCTGTCATTGCCCGCATCTTTATGTTTCCATTACCAGCCCTTATAAGAAATTGTTTACCGCTTCCCCCTATTGCTGTACGAAGGCATCCCGCCAGATCATCATGCCGAACTTCGGCTCTCTGTTGTCCTTTCCGTGTTCGACGATAAAACGTGCGGTATGTTATTTGGTCTTCCTCAATAAAACGAGCGACTCTTTCATAGTGCGATTTCGCCATCATGTCCAGATGATGTTTAACTTTATCCTCTGACCACCACCTACTATCTGTATCATCCATTCGCTCAACAATGTTTGACAATCCTTTTGTTCGTGACGGCGGTGGTTTAGGGGCCTCGGTGTAGAACCAATTCAAATCAAGGTTTGTAAATATGCTTTTCCTAAGACGTTTAGTTAACAAAGTTTTGGGTCTGCTAAGCGTTTGATCTATATCTTTATTGAGGTCGGGGAATTTCGCCCCCACGACAAAGATGCGTAATCGACTCTGCGGGGTAAAGCTTAAAGCGTTCAATGAAAATATATCGCAGGCATAGCCAAGTTTGTTGAGAGCTTGAATAGTTACCCTAAAATCCATTCCGTTGTTCGAATATAGCCATCCGGGAACGTTCTCAATAAGAACCAACGGGGGGGCTGATTCGCCTTGAGCTTTCAGAATTCTTATAAATCCCCAAAATGCACTTGAATGGTCGCCATCAATTCCATTCATATTTCCCGCAAGGGATAAGTCTATGCAAGGGAATGAGCAAGTAGCTAGGGTGGTTGAAGGAACGTTGGACGGATCAACATCAAAAATATCCTTTATTACGTAATGCTGGCCATTGGGGAAGAAAACTTTGTACATCTCATATTTCTTCTCAGATATATCATTCGCAAAATCAACACGCCATCCGCATGGCTCAAGCCCCATCCTCACCAAACCGATGCCCGCGAAGTATTCTGCTACCGTTAGATTTAAAGCTTGATCTTTCATAACTATTCACCTTTACAACCTATCCTGCCTTTGTACGGGCCAAAACTCTCGACTTCACGTATTTGACTCAATCAACAGTAACACAAATCATCACCTTTAAATATCAATAAATAAAGGTGAAAGCCGTTAAAAAAAGAAGGGCTAAGACTCAACATCAGTATACACCTTTCAATTTTAGACCGCAAACCTAATTCCAACTACGTTCCTCGGATACTAACGTCATCGTGAGACTGGCTTTTGTTTTCAAGAAGTCGAGAGATAAATTATCCCTATCCCAAATTATCATCAAAGGGCTTCCCATCGGTCAACTTGTAGACATCTTCTTCAGAATCGTCCAAGAAAGCAAAAGCGGGATTACAAGCTGCAGCACGCAACCACGCTGCTTCCTCAATTTGATCAACCGACTCGATTATCTCTACATCTCTCATTTCGGTTCTCCTCACCCTATTGCCCTTCATAGAAAACCTCGCCGATGTTGGGCCACCAGCGTTCCAAGAAGCGCAAAATCTCTGGATCGGCGCCGGTCGCGCCCAAGGCATAGGGCGCCAGCGCCAACCCGCCGATAGCATAGCGAAGCGAGATGGCCAGCCCGCCCAGCGCCAGATAGGCGCCCCCGGCCACGCCGCCCAACGCGATCCCGCCCAGGGCCAGGCCGCCAAACGCCAGCAGGCCGAGGCTGACGCCGCCCAAGGCGAAGACGCCTAACGCGAGGCCGCCCAGCGCGAAGACGCCGACGGCTAAATTGCCGATGGCGATGATGCCCCGCGCCACGCGCGGCGCGCCCGTCTGCGGATCGATGCCCTGGGCGATATCGATCAGCGGCCAGCCCAGAATCTCCACCTTCGAGCGATAGCGCCATCCAAAGAAGCCCACATACGGCGCCATGTAGGTCTGTCGGGTGCGAACCCGATCATCTAAGAACTCCCCGCAGTACCGACACTTGATCGCCTCATCTTGAATTTCCTCAGCGCAATACGGACATCGTTTCATCTCTCTCTCCTTCAATCATTGGAATTCGGAACGGTGAATGACCTCACCTTCATTATACCTCACATAATACCTCATACCCATCTGTCGGTAGGTTGATCATCTAATACCCATCTGCGACATCCACCGAGGTAAACAAAAAAGGGGCGCGCCTAGTTTATACCCAGACACGCCCCATACATTTGCCGCTTT
>JAAAOZ010000147.1 GCA_009908585.1 Chloroflexota bacterium | reverse complement strand
GGCGGGCCGGCGCTGATGAAAGCCACGATGGAGTATAACTTCGGGCTTCCCATCCACTACTACGCGATGGTCGATTTCAGCAGCTATCGGAGCATCGTGGACGCCGTCGGCGGCGTGGATGTGGTTGTCGAATGCCCGTTCCACGATACCTACCCCGATCCAGAATCGGAGGCAGGGCAGACGGACATCGATATGGAGCCGGGCATCCATCACTTAGATGGCAAGCACGCGCTCTGGTACGTCCGCTCGCGCTGGAACACCTCGGACTTCGACCGCCATCGCCGCCAGCAGCAGGTGATGTTGGCGATCTTTGAGAAGGCGCTCAGCCAGCAGATGATCGCCCGCATCCCCGATCTGTGGTCGACCTATCAGGAGAGCGTGCGGACGGATCTCAAGCTCCAGGATCTGCTCTACCTGGGCACGGTGGCAGCGCGATTGGATGTGCGGAATCTCAAAAGCCGCTTTATTCGCGGCAGCACGCTGCTGGAATCGGGCACGAAGCCAAACGGCGGCTATATCTTGATCCCCCACTACGAGGAGTTGCACGACTTTATGCAGGAGGCGGCGCAGCCGCCGGTGACCAGCCGCGCGGCGCAGCGCGCGTATCGCGTGGCGGTGTGGAACGGCACGGGGAACAGCAGTTGGGGCGCGGTGGCGGCCTATCGCTTGAGCCTGGAGGGCTTTACGGTGACCGAGATCACGGACGTGGAGGGCACGCCGCACACGCAGATCGTGGACTTCACGACGACGAGCAAGGGATCGCCGCTGTATAAGTTGCTGCGATTGTACAAATTAGATGCTGCCGAGGTGATTTCCGAGCCGACGGAGGAAAGTCCGGTCGATTTCCGGGTGACGCTGGGTTGGGATTACGATCCCTGCGTGGGGACGGTCACGGCGCGCTGGCGACCGACGCCTACCCCCACGCCGACGGGTACGATCACGCCGCCGTAGCGTGAGGAGATACGTTATCGCCCCGGGAATTGGCTAATCGAAGCGATATCTTTTAAGGAACCCTTGCGAAGGTTTCAAGAACCTTCAGCCCACATATTAACCACTCGCAGCAGCGCACACAAACTTTTTGAGGTCCCTTGCGCAACCTTCGCAAGGGTGAGTTCCGTAGATAGAACAGACCTACGGGCTGGTGATGGCGCCGCCGCAGCGCTCGAAGTTCTGGTTGTGCTCCGCCTCGGTCTCCGCGAAGACGTGACTGCCGTCGTTCTTGGCGCAATCGACCATAAAGAAGTAGTAGCTGGTCTCCGCCGGGGAGGCCGCCGCCTGAATGGAAGCGATGCCGGGACTGGCAATCGGCGCGGGCGGCAGGCCCAAGTTGCGATAAGTATTGTACGGTGAATCAACGTCCAGATCGCTGAAGAAAAGTTGGTTCTTCCACCAACTGCCCTCGTCTGGGCGATAGCCCAAAGCATACTGCACGGTAGGACACGCCGAAAGGGGCCAACCGTCATCGAGGCGATTGTGAAAGACCCCGGCGATGAGGGCGCGCTCCTCGGGACGCACAGCCTCGCGCTCCACGATGGAGGCCAGCGTGATGCCCTCGTAGAGCGTCAGCCCCTGCTCGGCGAAGCCTTGCTCGATGTCGGGCGTCACATGATACTCAAAGTTCGCCGCCATCTTGTCGATCAGATCCTTGGCGGTGGCGTCCATCGCCAAGCGATAGGTATCCGGATAGAGAAAGCCCTCCAGTGAAGATGTGACCGGCGCCGCGCTCAGGAGGGGGTAGCGCTGCGCGAGATCGGTCGTCGCCCAGCCCGTCTGCGCCATCTGCAAGAACGCATCCGGCGGGATGTTGGTCTGCTCCGAGACGAGGGTCGCGACCTCCTCGATGCGCTTGCCCTCCGGGATGGTCACCTGCTGCTCCTGCGCCTCGGCCTTCTGCAACGTCCGCGCGATCTCCGGGATGGTCATCGTCTCCTGCAAGGAGTAGGTGCCGGCCTGGATGCCGGCGTCCAATCCCTTGTATTGCAGGTAGCGCCGGAAAAGCTCCGTATCGGAGATCAAGCCCATCGCCTTGAGATTACCCGCGATTTCTGCCACACTCTCCCCGCTCTCCACGGTGAAGGTGACGGGCGTCTCGTCCTCGCCCACCGGCTGGCTCAGTTCATCTGAGTGGCTGTCGATATACACGCCTAAGTAAATATCCTCTAATGCACATCCCAGCAACAAAAAAGTTGCCAGGAGAGTGCTTAGTAGTATGATCCAACGTTTGTTCATTTTTTCACCCACTATGTCCTTGTGATACCTAATTTTTCGGCTCTCCTGGGGGAACGACCTCAAATGCCCAAAGGTAGAGAGCTATTTTCCCTTACCAAATTGCTTCGAGAATCGAGGCTCTTCAAGAATTCGCCGGGTGCAATCTGCCAAGCGCAATAGCGCCGCGCTATTGCGCCGCCCATCCGCAACCCAGTAACGACGCGAAAAAGGTCTGTGATCCCCACAAGCGTGCAAATCTTCGCTGCTTTTAGGGCTATCTGGGGAGTTGTCCGGCGATATCCAAGAAACCCAGAATCGATTATACCATAACCTCGCAGATGACATGCTGTCATGAAATCCCGTGTTGGTCCTACCGAGGTTTTTTCTCTTTTGGGGAATAATTCACAAAAAATAGTGAGGGAATCGTATTTCTGACGCATTGCGTTTCAGTTAAGGTGTGCTACACTTATGAGGTAAGGTCACTCCCGAAACGAATAGCCTGTATAAGACGTCAACGCCATCTTCTGTCATTGATGCTGTCCAGTCGAACTATCCAAAATTGGGCTTGATTGCCACCCCTGTCCCATTTTCAAATTGTCATCTCAGAATTTATGGGCGAAAAGAAAAGCGTTAAATCCCCGGAAGCGATGCGGCGGCTCACCGCGCTTTTAGATCAGAGCGACGACGCCATCATGTTAATTGCCTCTGCGTCAGGGCAATTCCACGATGCAAATCGAACGGCGTGCCAATTGCTGGGCTATGAGTACGATGCACTCTTGGGAACCTCGGTAGCAGATCTTCAAGGCCCGCTGGCCCACCCCTGGGCAGTGGCGTTACATTCGGCTTTACGAGTCTCTCCGCCCCCACGATCTCAGACCGTCGTCCACAACGGCCAAAATGGCGCCCCCACAATTTTCGAGCTCACACTCAATCACATAAGCTTCAATGATAGCTCCTACCTGCTGGTAGTAGCGCACGAGATCCCCCCCTGTGATCTGGCGACCGCGAACACCCAGGGAGGAAACGCGACCTCCTCCCAAACGGATCCGCGCCAGGTGTTAGAAAACATCGCGGGCTATGCGATGCAACTCTCTCTCGCCGATGTAAGTTGTGTGCTGACCTTTGATCCCAATCTTAAGTTCATGGCCTCGGGCACCAGCGAGGCGTTCTGCAAGGATATTGCCACCTACGCTAAGGATATTCTCCAACACGAGGCCCACAAGCAACGGCTCTTAGAAAATCAAATCGTGCCGCTACCCGATCTGCCTGGCGAGTCAGATTCGCAGCTGGAGGCCACACTGGCGAAGCAAGACCTGCACGCGGCGCTTTTTGTCCCCATCCCGCGAGGCGAGCAGCTCATCGGGCTGATGTTCATCGGACAGCAACAGGCGTACGAAATCACACAGGAAGAGCTGATCTACCTCCAGACATTGGCCCAACACTCGGCCAGCGCGTTGGAAAATGCGCGCTTGCTCGCCTCATTGGCGGAGGAAAAATCGCGCTTCGAGATCCTGTATCGACTAGGGCAACACCTGGCCACCACGTTAGATATCCACGAGGTAGCCCAGCGCGCGCTGGAAGAACTCGCCACATTGATTCACGCCACGCGCAGTCTCATCATCGTGCAATCCGCCGATGGCCACGGCCTGGAGTTAGCCGCCACCCTGGGCTACACGGCAGAGGCTCGCGCCTTATTGGAGCGTTACATCGTCGAGAGCGGCCGAGGCACGGCGGGCTGGATGGCCGAAAACAAGCAGACGATGGTCATCGACGAGGTCCGTACCGATCCCCGCTGGAATCATTATCCCAATTTAGATGAGGACATCCGCTCCTCAATGAGCGTGCCTTTGATCAGCGGTCAGACCTTGGTGGGAATTCTCACCTTGACCAGCGACAAACCGGCCTTCTTCGCGCCATGCCATCGCCAACTGGCCGAATCCACGGCAGCCCCTATCGCCGTCGCCCTCACCAACGCGCAACTTTACCGCGAGGCCCATCGCATGGCCCGGGATCAAAAGCTGGTGGCCGAAATCACGCGAGCGCTCAACGTGCTCCAAATCAAATCGGCCTATCCGGTCTTAGCCGAGAAGCTCAAGGCGCTGACGGGATGTTGCTTCATCGCGCTTGCGATGTTAGATGACGAGCACCAGCATCTCACGATGACCCCATTGACCGGATCAAGCACCGATCCCAACGATGTGCTGAGAGAGTACATCATCGCGCTCACCGATCTGCCAGGGTATCAAGAGATGATGGCAGGCAAGAGTTTGGTCTCCATGGAGATAGATGCGTTGGAGCCTTCTCCCCTTCCATGGCTCAACCAAGTGAGCGATTGTCCTATCCGAGGCTGGATCGGCCTGCCCTTACACGCCAGCGGTCACCTCATCGGGGCGCTTTGCTTAGGCTATCCTCACGTCGAGCACGATGATCCCCCGAAGCATGCGATGCTCTGGCACATCGCCAACGCCATCGCCATCACCGTGGAAAACAGCCGTCTCTTCCAATCCGAGCAGCGGCAGCGCGAATTGGCCGAGCGCTTGCAACAAGCTGCGGTCTTAGTCAACGCCAGCTTGGATCGGACGGAGGTGCTGGAGCTGATCTTAGATCAACTGGGGCAAGTCGTGCCCAACGATAGCAGCACGCTCCAGATTTTGGAGGACGAGCGGATGCGCGTCATCGCCGAGCGGAATCTGGCGGGGGACAAGATTGACACGCAGGACAAGGAGTTTCCCCTGGCGACGTGCGCCTATGCGCGCACCTTAGCGATGGGCGACGGGCCCATCATCGTTCCCGATGTGCAGGAGGGCGACCATCCTTGGCGGATTTTCGACCAAGCCACGGCCATTCGCTCCAACATCGGCGTTTCACTGTGGATTCGAGATGAAGTCATCGGCGCCCTGACCCTCGACAGCCATCAGCCCTACGCCTACACCGAGGACGACGCCCGGATCGTGCAAGCATTCGCCCAACAGGCAGCCATTGCGATTGAGAACGCGCGTCTATTTGCCGCAGAGCAAACGCAACGCGAGATGGCTGAGGCGCTAGAGGCCGCGACCTCGGTCATCACCCGTACGTTGGATCTGGATCAGGTGTTGGATCGCATCCTGGAACAGACCGCGCGTGTCGTTGACGGCGATACCTTCAATATCATGCTGATTGAGGTTGATAAAATCCGAATTGTACGCCGGCGAGGCTACGAATCCATCGACGCTGAACTTCAACCCGAAGTACTACACCAACCCTTCGAGACCTATCCCAATCTATTGCGGATGTTGCGAACCGGCCGCCCCATCGTCACGCCAGATACGGTGAATGATCCCGATTGGATTAGCTCCCTGGAGAATGAATGGCGGCGCTCCTACGTCGCCGCGCCGATCCATATCAGCGGGGAGACGGTGGGATTTCTCAACGTCAACGGCGCCCGGCCCAATCAATTTGATGAGCATGACGCGCAACGCCTGAAAGCCTTTGCCGATCACGCGGCCATCGCCATCCAGAACGCGCGTCACTACGAGCGCCAGCGTCATTACGCCGACGAATTGGAGCAGCGCGTGCAGAGGCGAACGATGCTGTTACAGGCGCAAAAGGCCTGGCTGGAAGCGATCTTGAGCAGCACCACGGAC
>JAAAOZ010000070.1 GCA_009908585.1 Chloroflexota bacterium | reverse complement strand
TATGCCGGGACCGACTACAACGGGATATGGAAGTCCACCGACGGCGGAGAGAGGTGGTCGAAGTCCAGCAGCGGGCTTTACGAGGGCTTGATCGTCTTTGACATCGAAATCGATCCGCAGGATTCAGACACGCTTTACGTCGGACTCGGCGGCGGCGTGGGCCTGGTCATCGGCAATGTCTACAAATCGGAGGATGGCGGCGCGACCTGGACACTTAAGGATGACGGGATGCCCCGCTCTTCGGAGACGAGCACCTACACCAATGGCATTTTCACCCTGGCGATTGATCCCGAGGATCCCTCGCGGCTCTACGCCGGGACAAATTTCGAGGGCGCCTTTCGCTCCACCGACGGCGGCGAGACCTGGACCGCGATCAACGACGGTTTGCCGTTCCGCCCCAACTCGACGGATTATCGGGAATCTGTCAACGCCCTTGCTTTAGATCCACACCACGATCACCGATTGAGCGGTATCATTGGCGGGGAGTACTACATCTTTGAGGCCGGCAACTGGCAACAGGTCAGTCAGGGCACCTATGACGTCAATACGAGTATTGCGCGAGCCTACCTCTACTTCCATCCCACCATCTCCACCACCCTCTACAGCGCCGGCGACCGGTTCAGCAAGAGCACGGATGGGGGCGTCACCTGGACCAAGTACCTGGGCTGGTCCGATTCGGGGCACGTGGAGGAGATCGCCTTTCACCGCCAGACGCCGGACACGATCTACGCCGCGACAGACATCTTGATGAAGTACTGGGGCGGGGTCTACAAGTCATCCGACCAGGGGGAGAGCTGGGCCGAGGCCTCGCGGGGCATCACCGCCGTTCCTGTCCAGAGCGTTGCCATCGACCCACAGGACGATGCAATCATCCACGTTGGCGCCGGGAGCGGGCACGTCTACCGCACCGAGGATGGCGGTGAAACGTGGAGCAGGACCTATCTGGGTTCAATCGGTATCAGCGACATCGCTATGAACCCCCAGGATCCGCAGACGATCTACCTGGCGAGCACACGCTTCTACACGTCCACAGACCGGGGCGAGACCTACCAGGAAGTGGATCACGTGGAATACCCGGAATGCATCGATATTGCTGCGGACGGCTCCGCTATCTACGTGGGAGCTAGCTTCGGTCGTGGGGTCTATCGGAGCATCGATGGCGGCTCGACCTGGTCCCAGATCACCGAGACCTTGCCCGTCTTCGGCAACTACACCTGCCCCATCCTCTCCATCGCCGTTGATCCCCACGATGCCAATACGGTATGGGCGGGCATGCAGTACGGCGGCGGCATCGCCCGGTCTGCTGACGGCGGCGACACCTGGCACGTGAAAGGGCTGACCGAGACCAACTTCGTCGAGGTCATCGCAGTCAACCCCAGCAACAGCGATGAGATCCTGGCCGGGGGAGGATTCTGGGAGGGGAGCATCTACAAGTCCACCGATGGCGGCGAGACGTGGCAGGAGAAAGCCTCGGGGATTGCCTTTGTGCAGGACTTCGTCTACGATCCACGAAACCCGCGCTGGGTCTATGCCGCCACCGAGGGGTATGGCGTGCTGCGCTCGTTCAATGGGGGTGAGAGCTGGCACGATTACAGCAGCGGCATCTTCTACCCAGTGCTCTACTCGCTGGACATCACCGCCGCCGATCCCCCGCTTTTGGTCGTTGGCAGCTATAGTTCGGGTCTGTATCGGAGGCATCCATCAGCCCCGCAACAGGTCCACCTCCCGCTGGTCGCCAGGTAAAGAGACGATAGCCTGCGTGGGGGCGGCAGGCTGTTGGAGGTCAAGGCGGGGTCGCGGAAGTTACTTGCTGAATTCTCGAAGGGTCCTGGGCCAAGCCGCGGCGCGCCTGTTCGCCATCGCAGAGGCGGAGGGTGTCGCCGGCGACTACGTTGAGATGGCGGGCGCGATCTGGCAGGCGATGCACGAGACGCTGGGCAAGGGACTTGCCGCTCAACGTCGATGGCGCCATCGCGGCGGTGCTGTGCGAGCTGTGCGTGCCGCCGGAGATGGGCAACGGCTTCTTCGCTATCGCCCGCACCGTCGAGCTGATCGCGCACGTCTTCGACGAGATCGCCCAGCACCCGATGCGCAAAATCTCGCCGACGACGCAGGGATGCGATGAGCCGGAGGAGCGGATGTTAAATCCAGGCTAATAATTTACTTGAGAACAGGAATTTCGAAGCAGAACGACAGGGGAAATCGCTTTCATTGCTTCAGCGCGTCCTTAGGTAGTTCCAGAAATTAAAACCTCCCAAACCTGATGCTTTCTCCTCAGAAAACTGACCGTTTTTGGGAGACTTATTTTCTTGGAACGGCCTTAGCCAAGTTCAAGGCAAACGAAATTGGGTTTGATGCACGCGGCAAACTGCTTAGCGCGCAATCTCGTACATCTCAGACACATCAGACCTGCTTCGTTTGCCCGAACATATTTATATTTGACAACAAGTAAATAAACATGTAATATATAGCGTAGGGAATAGGTTGTAATCTAGTTTGTTTTTAACAAGGGCTCTGTACTTTCCATACCCCCCATAATCACCTATTAAAGGAGGCTAAATGAAACGGCGCAATCTCAAAAAACTGTTGGTGTTGTTTGTTCTTTTTATGGCTGTAGGGGTTTACCCCCTGCAAGCTGCATCACCCCTTGATCTTTACTACCAGATTGAATCCCCTGAACAGCGTCTTTATTTCCGGACGGCTATCGCGCGGCCTGACGGGAGAGACATGGTTTATTACTGGAAAGGGTCCGTTTATCTATCCGTCCCCGGCGACGTTTTCGCTCCCCCGTATCCTGGCGCGCCCGGCAACTACTACGCGCACGGTGGCGGCAACGGTGGCACGCCCCTCTTCGGTTTCGAGGGCTACAATATCCGCCGCGTGGTGCCTTACGTTGATCCGGAGACCGGCTTGGAATCCGACACGGACTTCATCATGGCCACCCGCGAGATCGTCTTCTACACGGACCCCGCAACCGGCGAAGTGTTGGACGAATGGACCAATCCTCTGACCGGTAAGACAACGCCCGTGATTCCCGTGCTCAACGAATACCTGTTCACTCGCTATCGCGTGGAGAACGGCGAGTTGTTGTACGTGGGCGAGATCAACTTCCCCGTCGCGCCTGATGTGTGCCAGAGCATGGAGTTCACCGGCACGATCGGAACTTCGCCCGAAATCTGGGGCAAGAACTACGCCTGGTACGCCGATGTCTTCCCGCGTTATCGCCTCAATGACTGTGGGCGCTACGGCATCGATGATCCGATGAACCTAAAAGATGGCAAGTACACATCCACCGAAATCTTCGACTTCTACACCCCCAAACACTACATGCGCAGAATTCTTCGCGAAGACCGCCCTCATCCCCCGCGCGGCCGGTGGGTTCCCAAGACCTCTCTGACCTGGGTGCGTGAAGGGCCGACGCTGCCCTGGATGTGTATGTCGGAGGAAGAGTATCCGCTCCGCGTGGAGTATCACGTCCGCAGCGAACTGCTGCGCTCGTGGCACCAGATGCCCGAGGACTTCAAGGCTAAGATGGAAGCCTACGATTACCCGCTCGGCGGGTTGGATTTCGAAGGCTGGCAGCAGGCCCCAGAAACCTACATCCCTGATCGCCCCAACGATACAAGCTGGAGCATCTTCTACAGCAAAGTCCTTGAGCCGGCTGATCAAACCTGGGCAGAGTGGTGCGCAAGTTACGACTAGTTACATAGTTTCACTTTCAGTGCAGAGCCCTAAAAACTCAAGCTGCGGGACTCATCCCGCAGCTTGTGTTTTTGGCGCATACTATTATCCACATTTTTGCACAGCGTGGCTTGCCGGCTTGCCCTTTCTTCTTGACATCTAAAGCCACGTTTTGGACATTGCCCGCTTCCCAAAATGTCTACTCGCCCGCACTACAGGATTCTTTTTTTGTGATTTTTGCCCGTCTGGGCGACTTTTTGTCGCCCAGACGGGCAAAAATCACCTCTAATACGCTAAGGTAGTTCCAGAAATTAAAACCTCCCAAACCTGATGTTTTTCCCTCTGAAAACTCCCCGTTTTTGGGAGACTTATTTTCTTGGAACGGCCTAAACTAGGGGAAGAGAGGCTTAATGCGAGCTGTTATGGTTTGCTTGCCACAACCAGGAAAAACGGTAGATGGCAGACCTGGCCCCAGGGTTGGTCCAGGTCCCTGGCGGCAGCTTCGATGTGATCGAGCCGGGCGCGTTCCTCTGGGGTGAGTGGGAGGCCACGGAGCAGCGTGAAGCGCGCCGGATCGGGGGTGAGCGTGTTGAGCAAGCGCACGCGCACGTTGAGGCCGCGGGCCGCGAGCGCGGCGGGCAGTCGCCGCAACGCCACCGAAAGCCGCAACAGCCAGCTCGAGGCCCTGCACCTCAAGCGCATCTGGTCCTACGGCCTCGCGGGCGCCTGCCGACCTGGACTATTTTCGTGCAGCGGGGTAAGAGACGGCAAGGATCAAGGCGCTACACTACCCTGGCGCGACGACGGACGAGTTTTTCATCCAGAACCAAGCTGATGTGTTGTTGTATCTTGGGCATGGACATCATAACGATAATTATGTCAATCTAACCGGCAGCGACCGATCAGGGAGTCCCTCTGATGTAAGTGATGCATGGAACGACAATGTAGACACTGTGATCATTTTTGGTTGCAGTGTACTGGACATCAACGATATGAACGGTTGGTGGAACAATGCCGAGTCTCCTGGCAAAGAGGGGATCAATCAAGTCTCCGGTCCCCAGACCTGGCTTGGATTCCAACACTATGCGCCTGTAGTTGGAGATCCTGATCAAGAAGGGGAAACGAGTTTATATGCGTTGGCCGCTCAACGCGCCGGCGGCGATTCCTGGGTCGACGCCTGGCGCAAGGCGACGGGAGACGAAACCTCTATCACATCCCACAAGTTCGTCGGGGCGGTGGTCATAGACGGAGAGGCGTGCGAGTACTACTACTGGAAAGAATACTGCTATCCTATCATCGGATGCACGCGCTACACCTGGGAGAGTGTGCCATGCGCGGACTGGAACTCGAGCAACCAACAGATACAAGCTCTGCTCACCGCCTCCGCCGAGATGCACTTTTACGACGCGCAAGGGCGACACTTGGGATCGGATGGGCAGGGCGGGGTAGATACCGAAATCCCCGGCTCTGCTTATTGGACGCCTATTATGGCGGAAGAACCGGGCGTCAGCGCCCGACGGGTTTCCATTCGGGCCGCCGACCTTAGCCACGGCTACCGGATCGAACTGGCGGGCACAGGAAACGGCACGTTTGACCTGCCCCTGGAGGTTCCAGACCGTTCGACCGGCCAACTCTATCAGACCACGTACCTCAGTGTTCCGGTGACCATCGGCGACGAATTCGCTTTGGCGCTGGAGCGCGGCACGGATTTCGTCCTGGCGGCCAATCGTGATGGAGATGAGATTTTTGAAGATCAGGTTGTACCATCCTCTGTATCCAGCCGAAGGGTTGACACGCCGGTCACCTTGGTGTTAAATGGAACAGCGGGCGCGAACGGTTGGTATCTCGCTCGCTTCTTTGGGCTGCCAAGAAAACACTGGGAACCTGATGAGCTTGTATCGGTGATCGACAACAAGCCTCTCAAGTTTGAGCCAGGTTCACGACATGAATACTCCAACTCGAACTACTTGCTTCTGGGCATGATTCTGGAAAACGTGACTGGTAAACCATATGAAACACAAATCTGGGAGTCTGTGGATGAACTGGGCTTAGATGACACCTTCTTCTTCACCTATCCAGACAATGCGGTCATTGCCAATGGCTATGATGAAACGCTTCTTCACCTTGGCACAAGGAATCTGACGGGATTTCGCAGGTCGTTAGAGAC
>JAAAOZ010000212.1 GCA_009908585.1 Chloroflexota bacterium | reverse complement strand
AAGGCTGATGGATATGTGGACAACTCTCCGCAAGCTCCGAGTTGCCCACATATCCACAGCCTCTACGGCGACTACGATGACTTATCACCGGCAACCGGAAAGATTTCCTAAATGTAATACTTCTCAATTCTTACTTCTCAATTCTCAATTCTTAATTCTCTAAATATGACGGGAGGTTGCGATGTCTATATCAATTCTGGATAACATTAAGATGAAACCGAAGTTAATTGGACTGTTTCTAGTCGTGGGCTTGCTGCCGTTGTTGATCGCGACGGTAGTGGGGATCATGCGCTCCAGCGACGCGCTGCAAGAGCAGGCGTTCAAAGAGCTGGAAGCGGTGGAGACGATCAAGAAGAAACAGATCGAGCGGTACTTCGAGGAGCGTGAGGGCGATATGGGCGTGCTGGCCGATACGGTCGCCGCCCTGCGCGATGAGGGCTACGACAAGTTGTCCGCCGTCCAGGCCGGCAAAGAGGCCCGCTTGGAGGATTACTTCCAGACGCAGAAGGACGCGCTGCTGGAGTTACGAGCGCAGGACTACGTGCGCGAGGCGATGATGGCCTTTGATCGCGTCTTTGAGGATGCGGGCGACTCGGTCGATACGCCGGAGTGGCGCGCGGTGGCTGATCAATATGCCAGTGAGTTCCAAGAAATGATGGCCATCAATGGCTGGCGCGATCTCTTCCTGATCCATCATGATGGCGACATCGTCTTTACCGTTCAGCGAGAGTCTGATTTGGGGATGACCATCCCCGATAGCTCGCTGATGGAGACCAGCCTGGGTCGGGCGTATCAAGAGGCGCAGAGCTTGGGCACAGAGGATGAGATCGCTGTGGGTGATTTCGCACCCTATGCCCCGTCGGGTGGCAAATACGCGCTCTTTATGATGGCGCCGATGCGCAATGCAACCGGCACGCTTGAAGGGTATATTGCCTTTCAGTTGCCGAGGACTAAGATCAACGAGATTGTCCAAGATCGCACCGGGCTGGGCCAAACGGGCGAGACGTACTTGGTGGGCGAAGTTGGCGGCGTCTCCAGTTATCGCAGTGACCGGGTGGTGAAGGAGGCCAGCTTGGGAGATCCTCGCTCTGATGAATATGTCGATAAGGCGTTGGCTGGGGGATCGGGTCTTGATACTAAAATTGGCAGCACCGGCGATCTGGAGTTGGTCTCTTACACGCCTTTGGATCTGCCCGGTTTGGATTGGGCGATGTTCACTACCATCGCGGTGGAAGAGGTGGTGGTGCCCGAGTTGTCGGGCGAAGACGGGGACTACTTCACGGCCTACACCCAGAAATATGGCTACTACGATCTCTTCTTGGTGGACCCCACGGGCTATGTCTTTTACACTGTCCAGAAAGAGAGTGATTACCAGACCAACCTGATCGATGGGCCATACGGCGATTCTAACTTAGGGGAATTGGTCCAGGAGGTATTGGAGACCAAAAGCTTTGCCATCACGGATTTTGATCCGTATGCGCCCAGTGGGAATGCACAGGCAGCCTTCTTGGCCAATTCGGTGCTGGGTAAGGATGGGACCGTTCAGATGGTGGTTGCCCTCCAAATTCCCCATGAACACATCAACGCGATCATGCACGAGCGCACGGGCTTGGGCGAGACCGGCGAGGCTTACTTGGTCGGTAAGGACGATGGCATTACCAGTTTCCGCAGCGATTTGGTCACGATTGGCGATGGGGAGTACGTGATCGGCTATGAACTTCATACCTCCTACATTGATGATGCGATTGCCGGGAACGCAAATATGACGCTCTCTACCGACAGCGCCGGTGAAGAGGTCTTGGTCAAGTATGATCCGCTGAGTATCCAGGGGTTGAATTGGGCCATCATCAGCAAAATCAACCGCGCTGAGGTGATGCAACCCGCGAATAGCCTGCGCAATGCGCTCATCATCATCGGCGTCATCATCGCCGGCGTGGTCGGCGTCGCGGCCTTCTTCGTCGCCAGTTCTATCGCGAATCCGATTCAGACCATCACCCAAGGCGCGCACCGTCTCGCCGTGGGCGATGCGGCGTTGGCCGGGATGGATTGGAACGAGCTGGAGCGCATCAACCAGCGTGAGGACGAGTTGGGGATGATTGGACGCGCCTTCAACAACCTGATCGCCTACTTCCAAGAGGGCGCGAAAGCGATGGGACAGATCGCGCGCGGTGATCTCACCGTCGAGGTCGAGCCGAAGGATGACGCCGACGTGATGGGCCACGCGATGGTGCGGATGAAGGCGAGCCTCAGCGCGATGACGGCCAGCGTCAATGAGCTGATCGACGCGGCGGTCCAGGGGCGGTTGGACACTCGCGCCGATGCGCAGCAGTTCAGTGGCGAGTATCACCTTATCGTCCAAGGCATCAACGACACCCTCGATGCGGTCATCGGCCCGCTCAACGTCGCGGGCGAGTACGTGGATCGCATCAGCAAGGGCGACATCCCTGAACCGATCACCGACGAATATCGCGGCGACTTCAATGAGATCAAGAATAACCTCAACCTCCTAATCGAGAGCTTGAACGGCTTTGTGGATGAGATGCAGCGGCTCTATGAGGAGCAAGCAGCGGGCGATATTGACGCTACGATTGACGAAGCGCAGTTTGTGGGGGTCTATCAAGAGATGGCCGCCGGCGTCAACGAGGCGGTACAACTTCACGTGCGCAATATCCTCAAGATCCTCGACATCTTGGCCGCCTATGCCGAAGGCGACTTCTCGCCCCGGCTGGAGCGGTTGCCGGGCAAGCAGGTGCTCGCCAACGAGCGGTTGGATCTGCTGCGCGAAAATCTGCGCGGCCTGGTGGATGAGGTGACGTTGTTGATCGAGGCGGCGGCCCAAGGCCAGTTGCAAGTCCGCGTCGATGTCCAACAGTTCCAGGGCGATTGGGCTGAGCTGGTAGGCGGATTGAATCGCCTGCTGGATACCATCATCGAGCCGCTGAATGAGGCCGCCGATTACGTGGACAAGATCGCGCAGGGTGAGATTCCCGGCGAGATCAAGACCGAGTACGAGGGCGACTTCGCGAAATTGAAGGACAACTTGAACCTACTGAGCGCCAGTCTGCGCGAGATGCTCTCCAACATCCAGGAGGCCGCGAGCAACGTGAGCGCCGCCTCCGCCGAGATCCTCTCCGCGACGACGCAACAGTCATCGGGCGCCAGCGAGCAATCCGCCGCCATCAGCCAGACCACGACCACGGTCGACGAGGTCAAGACGATCTCCGAGCAGGCCGTCGTGCGAGCGCAGGAGGTCGCAGATTCATCGCAGCGCACCGTGGCCGTCTCCCGCTCAGGCCGCGATTCGGTCGAGCAGACCATCGAGAGTATGGGACAGATCAAGGAGCGCGTCGAGGGGATCGCCGAGAACATCCTGGCCCTCTCCGAACAGACGCAACAGATCGGCGAGATCACGGCCGCCGTCAGCGACATCGCCTCCCAATCCAACATGTTGGCGCTCAACGCCTCCGTCGAGGCCGCCCGCGCCGGGGAGCACGGCAAGGGCTTCGCCGTCGTCGCCGTCGAGGTGCGCAACTTGGCCGAGCAATCCAAGCAAGCGACCTCCCAGATTCGCGCCATCCTCACCGACATCCAGAACGCGATCAACGCCTCCGTGATGGTCACCGAGGAAGGCTCCAAGGTCGTCGATGAGGGCGTCCAACGGGCCGCAGAGGCCCGCGAGGCCATCGAACAACTCTCCTCCGTCATCAACCAATCCGCCCAGATCGCCTCGCAGGTGGTCGCGGGCGGCCAGCAGCAGGCCTCCGGCGTGGATCAGATCGCCACCGCGATGGACAACATCAACCAGGCGATGGTCCAGAGTATGGCCAGCACCCGCCAGGCCGAGAAGTCGGCCCAGGATCTGAATGAGTTGGCCGGTGCGCTGGACGAAACGGTCCAGACCTACAAGCTCAACGGTGATGAGTAAGTATAATTGGGAGCTGCCGGGTGTTGGATCTGAATAATGTGGCTCATCGTCCGACACCCGGCAGTGAAGTTCGAGGGAACAGCCCGGTTTTTTAGAGATGAATCTGCGCTAGTGTCTTAAAGTTTTCGCCGCTTGGCCCGCCTGCGAATGAATTCGCGGCTGATATACAAAACCGCTTAAAAAGCAATCTAAGTGCGTTTTAACGCACTTTGGATATCAGCCGAGGGTTTCAACCATCGGCGCGGCGCAGTGACGAATACTCTGTGACCGTAACAATCTGCTGCAAGGAGCGTAACTTATGTCCATCAGCGCTAACGTTCGCGAAAAATTACTCAACAGCTTTCGCGTCGAACTGAAAGAGCACATTCAGACGATGACGGATGGGCTGTTGGCCTTGGAACAGAACACCGTGGCCGGGGATGCGCGCCAGGCGACGCTGGAAGAGGTCTTCCGCGCGGCCCACAGCCTCAAAGGCGCGGCCCGCGCCTTAGGCGTGACGATGATCGAGCAGTTGGCCCACGCCTTGGAGAATATTCTGGATGCCCTGCGCCACGACGAGATCGAGCCGACGGCGGGGATGTACACCGCCTGCTACGAGGCCTTCGACGCGATCCAGGACGTCCAGGCGGCCTACGAAGCGGGCAAGGTCACGCCGCCGTCCGCCGCGTTGCAGGCCTTGGCCGCGCTGGATGAGTTCCAGTCGGAGGAGTCCGAGGCGCCAGAAGCTGCGGATGAATCTGCTGTGGGCGCGAGTGTCGCCGCTGACGCTGCTGAGAAAAAAGCAGCTTACGAGGATAAGGCCGCCGCTGATGGCAATGTAAAATCTCCGTCGGTGTGCGCGTTGCCGCAGTCGGACATCTTAGGCGGCGATGAGACCATCCGCGTGAAGGTCGACAAATTGGACGCGCTGATGGGCCAGTTGAGCGAGTTGTTGGTCACCAAGATCCGCGCCGAGCAGCGCCTGGCGCAACTGCGCGAGATTGAGGAACGCATGGCGTTGTGGCAGAAGGAGTGGCTGACCGTCCGCAGCGCGTACAGCCGGTTGGTGCGCCACAACGGGGAGGGGCAATTAGCTCAATTGGGCAAGGATATGACCCGCCTGGTCGATTATATGGGCGACAGCCAGGATCAACTCCGCGAGATGAACACCCGCGTCAGCAATCTCTCCCGCCAGTACGCCAACGACACGATGCACATGTCGCTCGTGATCGATGAACTGGAAGAGGAGATCAAGCGCGTGCGGATGTTGCCGCTGCGCACGATCACCGGCCCGTTCCGCCGCATGGTGCGGGATCTGGCGAAGGACGCCGGCAAAGAGGCCGTCCTCCACATCGAAGGGGAGGAGACCGAGTTGGATAAGCGGGTGCTGGAGCAGATAAAAGATCCGCTGATCCATCTGCTGCGCAACGCCGTCGATCACGGCATCGAGCCGCCGGAGGTTCGCATGTTGGCCGATAAGCCGCGCGCGGGCCACATCTATATGAAAGCGGAGCAGCAGGGCAAAGACATCGTCATCTCCGTCCGTGATGATGGGCGCGGGCTGGATTTGGAGGCGATCCGTGAGACCGTCGCCGAGCGTGATCCTGAAATGGCCCGGGTGATGAACGAGGCGGAACTCAAGGAGGCCATCTTCCAGGTTGGGATCTCTACTAGTCCCATCGTCACGGACATCTCCGGACGCGGGCTGGGGCTGGACATTGTGCGCCGCAGCGTGGAGGCGCTTCACGGGCGCATCGACATCGATACCGCGCCCGAAGGCGGCAGCACCTTCGAGATGACGCTCCCGCTGACGCTCAGCAGCTCGCGTGGGCTGTTGGTCACCGTCTCCGGTGAGCAATTCGCCGTCCCGCTGACCAACATCGAGCGCATCCAGGCGGTGCAGCCGGCGAAGATCACCCCCCTGGGCGGCCACGACGCCATCCACTACAAC
>JAAAOZ010000414.1 GCA_009908585.1 Chloroflexota bacterium | reverse complement strand
CGCCTAGTCGCGTCATTCACGTGCCACCGAAGGCCGCTGACCAAAATTTCCTCGGCCAACACATCATCAAGGCCAATACACCCGGCCCCACTGTGGTATTGGACGATGGCGACAGGATCACCTACACCGTCAAGATGAACCTGCCCTACAGCGAGGTCAAGACTTTTTATGATCAAACACCCACCCGCACGACCTATGTGAGCGGCTCATTGCAGGGGCCGGAGGGACTGGCCTACCGCCCAACGATGCACGCCATCAGCGGCCCCCTCTCCCTGACCGCTGGCGCGCCCTCGACGGTTTCATTCGCCGTGCACGTTATCATCAGCGACACGAATGTCATAGCGATCCCTATCACCAATCGGGCCTGCATCGCTCCCCACGGTAGGGGCTTGAACGATTGTCTTTGGTCTAACTCCGTCAAAAATTACATGTACTTGTGGCGGCTTTACCTACCGCTGGTGGTCAAAACTATGGAGATGTGACGTTGGAAAGCGGGTCTTTTGGATTTTGCCGGATGATCCCCTAAACAGCCCTAAAAGTAGCTAAGGCCGTTCCAAGAAAATAAGTCTCCCAAAAGCGGGGAGTTTTCCGAGGAAAAAGCATCAGGCTTGGGAGGTTTTAATTTCTGGAACTACCTAAGATGCACGTGTTTGTGGGGATCACAGACCTTTTTCACGTCGTCACTGGGTTGCGGGTGGGGATAGTATAATTGCACCCGGCGAATTCCTGAAGAACCGGTCTTTCAACCCGTTTTTAACGGGTTTTGTGTATCAGTCTCAAATTCATTCGTAGACGGGCCAAGCGGTGAAAACTTTCAGACACTATCCCCTGAGTAACTCTAAGCAGATTGACTAGGAAAATCGCCCTAGTTGCCTCTGAACGTGCTCAACCAAGTTCAAGGCAACCGAAGCTGGGATTGATGCGGACTCCAAATCGCTTGGCGTGAAATCTCGTTCAGCTCTCGCCCTTGGCACTGCTTCGTTTGCCCCCCTACGTCAAGAAGCTTGACAATCAGAAGGTCAGCGATAGGGTAAAGATGAGTATTGAGCCTCCATACAGGACACTCCGATGCCCTGGGGCTAGTCGGCTCGACGTCGTGGGCGAGAGGCTTTTCCACCATCAACGCCAGAAGTAATAAGTCATAGCAAGGAGATCACCGATGAAAATGCTAAACCGTGTTCGCTTACATACAGCTTTAGAACTATTGATTCTGTTCCTGTTGGCGCTCGCACCTCTTTTACCGTGGTTTCAGCTATATGATGGATCCCATGTCTCCTATTGGAGCATGTTCGAGGCTGACGCCATTGACGCCCTAGGAAACCTGACCTATGATCAGATGCCATGGGCGCAAGTGTTAGAAATCGGATACCTGACCACTGCCGTCGTTGATCTGCTGTACCTGGCTTTTAGCTGGGGATACGTCTTTTTCCGGTGGCGGAAGATAATCTTGGGGGTTGACGCGGGGTCTAAGATAAATCGCCGGATAGGTAATACGCTGCTCCTTGGTAGTCTGGTAGCTGCCATGGGCGTGGGCGTCTTGTACGCCCAGGAGTTGGGATGGGGCTATGGGGCAAGTGGCGCCATTCTCGCCGGCGCGATAGGCTTGAGAGTGGGACCTCCCTATCTGAGGGAAGAGAGCCGCAGTCAGCCCGTGACGAGCTAAAAGCTATCGACACCAAAAAACGATCAGAGCAGGAGGTTATTACCAAAATATGACGAAACGATATTTAGTGACGGGGGGCGCCGGATTCTTAGGGATCAACCTGATTCGCGACCTCCTGGCCAGAGAGCAAGAAGTTACCTCGCTGGACATCGCCAGCTTCGACTATCCAGATGTCAGTGACAAAATCCGCCTCGTAAGGGGCGATATCCGGCATCCAGAAGACGTCAGAAAAGCATTGGACGGCGTTGATATTGTGGTGCACGCCGCTGCCGCCCTGCCGCTGTACACGCCCGCCGATATTTTCTCGACGGAGGTGGAGGGGACCCACATCGTCCTCGAAGAATCGATGCAAGCCCAAATTTCCAGGGTCATTCACATTTCCTCCACCGCCGTCTATGGCATCCCAGACCATCACCCTCTGTTGGAATCCGACGACCTCGATGGCGTCGGACCATACGGGGAAGCAAAGGTCGCCGCGGAAGAGGTGTGCGAAGCCTATCGCGCCCAGGGGCTTTGTATCCCCATCCTGCGCCCGAAATCCTTTATCGGCCCGGAGCGGCTGGGGGTGTTCGCCTTGTTGTACGAATGGGCCAGCGAGGGGCACAACTTCCCGATCCTCGGTCGCGGGAATAACCCCTATCAATACCTCGATGTAGCGGATCTGTGCGATGCGATTTGGTCGTGTGCCATCCTACCAGACGCGACGGTCAATGATACATTCAACATCGGTGCGGAGGTATTCGGAACGCCGCGAACCGATTTTCAGGCGATCCTCGACGAAGCTGGATTTGAGAAACGCATTATTCCCATCCCAGAAGGCCCCGCTATTTTTGCGCTCCGGCTCCTAGAGGCCCTCCATCTCTCGCCGCTCTACAAATGGATCTACGAGACCGTAGGCAAGGAGTCCTTCGTCTCCATTGAGAAGGCAAAGCGACAGCTAGGATATGCGCCACAATACTCAAATAAGGACGCCCTACTTCGTAACTACCAATGGTATCTAGGGCACAAGGAAGAAATAGAACAAGGCGCAGGAGTCACCCACCGCGTCCCATGGGCACAGGGAGCGCTGCGCCTGGGCAAGGCACTCTTCTAAATACGCCATATCAAAAAGTGAGGAGAGTAGATTATGGCGGCATTGAACAGCGCTAACGATCGCACAACGCAACGGCTGAGGCGGATCGCTCGCATCTGGGGCGCCTTGGTCATTGCTGCGGTAACATTCGTCCTGATCGGTTACCTGAGCAACTGGATCGCAACCGGCACAGGAGCCCCCTACGCCGCCGAGG
This sequence comes from Chloroflexota bacterium, assembly GCA_009908585.1. Lineage (GTDB taxonomy): Bacteria > Chloroflexota > Anaerolineae > B4-G1 > SLSP01 > JAAAOZ01. Next base: position 2,925 of record JAAAOZ010000414.1, on the reverse strand, counting down.
ATTATTCCCCCATCGGAAACCTGCCGCCTCTCTTCATATTCCTAAGCGCCGTCGGCCAGATGCATCGCCTGGCGCAGGACTATCCATAATCACCACTGGTTCATCAACGACGTCGCCATCGCCTGCCAAAACAACCTGATCTTCTTATCCGGCGGGATGAACGGGCCGGTGCATCATCGTGATAGGCTCATCGCATTCCTCCAGTTCTTCAAAGAGGGCTACACGCGCGAGAACCAATTAGCGCCCGAATGGTGGGCGCGCCTGGATCTCTTCATCGCCTATCGCCGCATCCTGTTGTTCACGGTGATGAACGACTGAATTCAATCGCAGCCGCAGCTTCACGCTTCGTGGAAAAAGATGATCCTATCCCCACCAGATATCCTCGGGAGCGCTCTGACGGATTGAATTGAGAAGCTAGGCAGCCGGAGAGTAAGTCGGAATGGCATTCCGACCTACATCACCTTAAATCAAACCCGAAGCCAGCAGAAAGATCGCGCCGCCGTGCGTCAACGTCGCGGGCAGGACGCCGTGCTTCGCGCCGACCAGCCCGGCGATGACGCCCTCCCACAGCGCAAACGCCAGCAGCGGATAGCCGACGCCGGAGACGGTGATCGCCAAGAAGATGTGGCAGAAGGCAAAGACGACGCCGGAGGCCGCGCCGGCCTGCATCGGCGAGTGATCTCGCGTCAGCAGCCCGAAGACGTAGCCCCGAAAGAGCGCCTCCTCCCAGAGATTGCCCAGCAGCGCGAAGATCAAAATGGCGGGGAGATGCGCGCGCGGCACGCCCCCACCCCGCGCTGCGATGGGCGTCCCGGCGTAGACGAGGGCCAGCGGCGCCACGACCAGCAGCGCGCCCCCGATCCCCCACAAGAGGCCCTGCCACGAGGGCCGTCGATCCAGCGGTAGCAGTGGGCGATTCGCCGCATCGAAGTAGTAGAAGCTCAGCGTGATGCCCAGTGACGCCCCACCGAAGAGCGCCAAAAACCACGGGTTGCTATGCAGGCGAATCCAGAAGAAGCCCCCCGTGCCAAACGACCACAAGCCCAAGGGCGTCATCGCATCGCGGAGCAGGATGAAGAGCGCCACGTAAAGGACAATGCGCCGGCGAGGTCGATCCCGCGCCAGAAAGAGCATCGCTGCGCTCAGGATCAACCCCGGCCAGACGCGAAGCAGGTACGTGATGAATAACTCGAGCGCCTCGATCATAGCCTCACCCTCCACCATTCATCTCATCCACTCCATCCGCTTAATCTGACGCTGCCCGCTGGCGATAGAGCGACGGATCCACCACGCCCACCATCTTCTCGACGTCCAACCCGCCGCCCAGGAATTCGTTGACTTGCTCGGCCGTCGGCTGCGGATCGGCCAGGGTGCGATTGTAATCGACCTCCAAATAGTGGAGGTTCGGCCGGCGGTCCATCCACGCAAAGACCTTCTCCAGATGCTTCTCGAAGAGCGCCGCCATCTCCTCATCATCGACCTTGTCTGGGTCCTCGCCGCGACGCTCCAACATCCGGCGCTGTGAGGCTAAGATCTCGTTGATGTGACGGCGCATAAAGAGCACGCGGTAGGTGTAGCCCTCCGGCAGCGACATCAGCAGTTGCGAGATGATCTTGACGACCTTGCCCTCCGCTTGATCCAACCAGGCCGTGTCGCCCTCCGGCAGCTTCTTGACCCGCTCGAATTCGTAGTAGCCCTTGGGATTGTCCTCGTTGGCCTTGCGGATGTTATCCGTGAGCACGGGCAGCCCGCCGGCCTCCAACATCTTCATCATCATCGAGGTGCCGGAGCGCGGCAACCCGGAGACGACGATCACTTCTTTCGGCTCCTTCTGGAATAGTTTTTGCAGGAACTTCATGATCCTTTCCTCCCTCGTTTGTGTGACACTTCCGCCGCCTATTATATGCGAAAGAAAGTCGAAAGTCCAAGATCAAAACTCTACCTACCCCTTCATTATGGCTTTGTTGCTCTGATGTTTTGCCATTTGTTGGTTTGTCTTTACCGCTTTGTTATTTGTTGCTCTGATGTTTTGTATATACTCAGGGAAACGAAACACGAGTCCGGGCGACGATATGTCATTTATCCCAACCTGACCCATAATCCGTATGACGTATGTCTAATTTATACAAGGAGTTCTTGTCTCCATGAAACGACCTTTCTTTATCTCGCGCGCCACCTGGGCGATGATCCAAGAGGCGCGTCGCACGCCGAACTACTCGTGGTTCGATTTTCTGCACGGTTACATCTACCTGCGCTGGCCCTACTTCTACATCGGCGTGGGCACCGGCGAGCATCCGCTGGCGAAAGCCGTCGCGCCCGTCGCCAATTGGCTGATCGAGCGCCTGGGCGCAGCTCCCCCTCCTTCCAATAGTGCCGACGGATGTCCACGCGCGGCTGGCCTTTGTAGACCGTCGTCCGCACCACCAACGGCTCGCGGGCTGACGTGTCAAACTCCAGCGCCTCGCCGTTGACACTCAGCGCCCCGACGACGACCTCGTAAGCCAGCGAGTAGCACGGATCGCCCCCGGCTGGCTCCTGCATCCGCAAGCTGATCCCCTTCCGCGTGGGGCGCACGCGACCACCGCGCTGAAAAATGCACTGGGTGACGATAAAAGCGACCCCGCTCGTGTGTTAGGAGAAGCGCCTAACACCTCGCGAGGGGGACGCTGAGAGCCGCATACCACGAGGGTTCCCCCCAAAAGAAAAAGCGCCCTGGATTTCTCCAGGGCGCCGCGAACGTGCAGCAGCATCTACAAAAAAAATCCCCGGCCTCGAGGGCGAACCTCGGCGCCAGGGCTATGGCTGCCCGTGAGGGCAGTGTAGGCAGAGGGTCAGGTATTATTTACCCAGGCGGGCGAAGCAACTGGGCTTCAATCGCTGCGCGGTCCGTGACATAAGCAACATCAAGACATTCAACGAGAAGCG
>JAAAOZ010000460.1 GCA_009908585.1 Chloroflexota bacterium | reverse complement strand
AGTTGGCGAAAGGAAGAGGTGCTCTCCTTGCCCGACTATCCGGGCCGCGTGTATACCTTGGATTACAGTCCCGACGGGCGTTTCATCGCCACGGGCCACACCGATCACAACGTTCGTCTTTGGGAGCTGGAACCCACCGAGGAGGGCGCCTTAGAATTGACCAACGTCGTGACTTTGAGCGGTCACACCGAGGCGCTCTTTCGCGTGGCCTTCAGTCCAGATGGACGGTACTTGGCCTCCGCTTCGTGGGACAACACGGCTCGCCTCTGGGACACAGAAACGCTGACGACGGTGCACACGTTGGAGCACGGCAGCTTTGTCTACAGCGTCGCCTTCGATCCGACGGGGCGCTATCTGGCCACCGGCGCTCGCGATGCGATGGTGCGCCTCTGGGATCTCTCCAATCTATCCAGGGGCGCGCGCCCGGCGCCAGAATTGATCGGCCTCTATCCCGGCCACAGCGATTTGGTGTGGGATGTGGCGTTCAGCCCCGATGGGACCTATCTGGCGAGCAGTTCGTGGGATCAGACGATCCGGCGCTATTTAGTCAACTTCGAGGATGTGTGGGCGCTTTCCGACGTCTATTTAGAGGGAGAAGCATCCGCACCGCCGGAGTGAAGTGAGAATTTGTTTGTGGCATCCGTTAGAATTCGATTTGCAGCTCATTACAACTTGCATTTCTCGAGAGGATGGAGTATAGTATTTCTAGAGGAAGGCGAAAGGCAAACGGGTAAGGTGAATGGTAGTGGGATTGCAATTCGAGTGGAATCCTGACAAGGCCCATAGTAATCAACGTAAACACCAAGTGACTTTTGAAGAAGCTGCAACTGTGTTTGCCGATATTCTGAGTATAACAGTATCGGATCCTGATCATTCAGAATATGAAGAACGCTATATCACAGTGGGCTTATCAAAACGTCATCGATTGCTCATAGTAGCGCATACAGAGCGCAGTGGCCGGATTCGGATTATCAGTGCACGCGAATTGACGCCGACGGAGAAAAGAGATTATGAAGAAGGAAACTATAGAAATTGAAGATGAACTACGTCCAGAATATGATCTGTCTCAACTGCTTCGAGATGGTACGCGTGGTAAGTATGCTGCACAATATCAAGAAGGTATTAATTTAGTGTTGTTGGACCCTGATGTAGCAGCGGCTTTCACTAGTACGGAAGCGGTAAATGATGCTTTGCGATTAGTGATGCGAATTGCTCGGATACCCGCATTAAAATAAGCCCTGAAAAACTTAAGGCTCAAGTTGTCCACAAAAAAGCGCCCCCTCCAAGAGGGGGCGCTTGGTATTTGATGCGACTCAAGTGGAACGACGTTATGCCAATTCGACCACGGCGCCGGCGTCTTCCAATTTCGCCTTCGCGTCTTCGGCGGCTTCCTTGCCCACGGCTTCCAGGATGGAAGTCGGCGCGCTCTCGACCTTGTCCTTGGCTTCCTTGAGGCCCAAGGTGGTCATCTGGCGCACGGCCTTGATGACGTTGATCTTCTTGGGGCCAATCTCTTTGAGGACGACGTCGAACTCGGTTTGTTCCTCTTCCGGCTCGGCCTCGGCGCCGGGCGCTGCGCCCATCATCGCCACAGGGGCGGCGGCGCTCACACCTAACTTATCCTCGAGCATCCCTACCAATTCCGAAGCTTCCATCAATGAAAGCTCACTAATTTCTTCAACTAACTTCTCTAGATCTGCCATTTTACACTCCTATTTAATTTGTACTTACTTAGATTGCATTTAAAACGTGGATTTTATCCAGATGGGTCGCCTTACGCTGCAGCCTCGGCGGACGCGCCGCCTTCTTCCATCTTATCCACATACGCCTGCACAACGTTCATAATCTGGCGAACGCCACTTGCCACGGCTCCCGTGATCTGTGTTGCCGGGGCGTTGATCGAGCGTAATACCTGCGCCATAAGCTCATCGCGGCCGGGTAGGTCCGCAATCGATAGCGTCTCTTCTGGAGAAAGGAAATTCCCCTCCAAAAAGCCACCCTTGATCTCGAACGTCCCTTCTTCTGCCTCTTTCGCGAAATCGCGGAAAAGCTTTGCCAGCGGTGGCACGTCCTCGTGACAGAATGCCATCAAAACTGGGCCGTTAAACAGTCCTTCTGGGGGCGCGATGTCGGCATTTTGCAAGACCATGCTGATCAGCGTGTTCTTGACGACGAAAATCTCTCCGTCGTTGTCCAAAGCCTCGCCGCGCAACTCTTCCATCTGCGGGACCGATAAGCCTGAGTAATTCGCAAATACCATCCCATTACTGCGTTGCAGTTGTTCCCGATACGTTTCGACTAGTTCTTCTTTACGAGCGCGTGAAATAGCCAAGTCTCTTCACCTCCTTCTCGGTTCACTTATGATTTTTTGACGTAATGATTCGTCGGTTTGAGGCCATAAACAAAAAGTCCTTGCGCCTACCGACGCAAGGACTCATAGACTCGCTAAGGATAGCCCCGTGAAATTCTATTGATACGGGAGCGTATCATCATCGTCCAACCTAGGCGGGAAATTAAGTGTGTGCATTTTATGCGAGGTGTTTTGCACACACACCTGCTGTCTTCGGTAGACTAAGGTCGTTCCAAAATTTATTTTCCTGGAACAGCCTAAGTGTTACGTATTTGATTGTTATAGTGCTGAATTCAGCGTCTAAATTGCTAGGCCGTTGTTGCGATGTTGCCGGGTTCCATCGCCAGCGCTTCGAAGCGCTCCATGCGAATGCCAGGCCCCATCGTCGGCGCGATGGTGACGCGGCGCACGTAGGCGTTCTTGTTCACGCCGGCCGGGCGCGCGCGGCGAAGGGTGTCCATCACCGTCGCCAAGTTCTCCATCAGATCGTCAACGGGGAAGCTGACCTTGCCGATGGGGCAGTGGATATTGCCGGAGCGATCCAAGCGGTATTCGACGCGCCCGGCTTTGGCCTCTTCCACCGCTTCCCCAAGATCCTCTGGCGGCACGACGGTGCCGGTCTTCGGACTGGGCATCAAGCCCCGTGGCCCTAAGAAGCGTCCCAGACGACCCACTTTGGACATCATCTGCGGCACCGCGATGGTTACGTCGAAGTCCGTCCAGCCGTCCATAATCTTTTGAAAGCCCTCGTCGGTGTTGATGATGTAATCGGCGCCGGCGTCGCGTGCTTCTTGCTCGCCTTCGCCGGCCGCGAAGACCACCACGCGGACCTCCTTGCCCAAACCCTTGGGCAATTTGATCATGCCGCGAATGTGTTCATCGGCGCGGCGGGGATTCAGTCCGGTGCGGACGTGCAGCTCGACTGTGCCATCAAACGAGGTGTAGCTGACCTCTTTCACCAGTTCGAGCGCCTCCCGAGGGCTGTAATCTCGGTCGCGATCCACCTTTTGATATGCTTCTAGGTACTTCTTACTTCCTTTAGTCATTATAATGTCTCCTCGTGGTGCTAGCGGGCGTCTTGCCCTCCCACTTCAAATCCTGATTCTTCTAGGAATTAGTCCCTGATCAAAATGCCCATGCTGCGGGCCGTCCCGGCGACCTGCCGTTCGGCGGCCTCGATGTTGTGCGCGTTCAAGTCCTTCATCTTGGTCTCGGCAATCTCGCGCAACTGATCGTGGGTGATCTTTCCGACCTTATCCCGATTTGGCTCCGATGACCCCTTGGGTACCCCGGCGGCCTTGCGCAACAGATCCGCCGTAGGCGGCGTCTTCAGGATAAATGTGAAGGACGAGTCGTGATAGATCGTGATCTCGGCTGGGATAATGTCCCCCGCCATGTGGGCCGTCTTCGCATTGTATTGCTTGCAGAATCCCATCAGGTTGATGCCGTGCTGGGCCAGCGCCGGCCCAATCGGGGGCGCGGGATTCGCCTTGCCCGCCGGAATCTGCAACTTCACAACTGCCTTAATTTTCTTCGCCATTTACTAACACTCCCTTATAATATTTTACTTCAGTCCGTCCCCGGTCGTTTTAGATGATTGAGACGTTAGTCAATTTATGCATCCTCAACCTGCAAGAAGTCGAGTTCGACGGGGGTCTCGCGTCCGAAGAAGGAGACCAGCACCCGCACTTTCGCTCGCGCTTCGTCGATGTCATCCACCACGCCGATGAAATCAGCGAATGGCCCCTCGGTGATGCGAACTTTCTGTCCTAACTTGAAGGTCGCGCGCACCTGTGGCGCCGCCGCTTCCATCTTGCGCAGAATGCCCTGCACCGCGTCCGAGCGCAAGGGGGTGGGGCGATTCCCACCGCCGACAAACCCGGTCACACCGGGCGTATTGCGCACCACGTACCAGGAATCATCCGTCATATTCATCTGGACCATAATGTAGCCCGGATAGAGACAGCGCTCGACGTTGCGTCGCTTGCCGCCTTTGATCTCGATCTCTTCCACGGTGGGGATCACGACCTGATAAATATAGTCTTGCATCCCCATCGACTCGATCCGCAATTCCAGGTTGTGCTTGACCTTGTGCTCATACCCGGAGTAACAGTGCAGAACATACCAGGCCCGGTCCTCGCCAGGCGTCGCCTCGGTCTCTTGCTCGAATGGTTCGGGCAAGACACCCAGCAGTTCATCTTCGGAAACCTCCGCCGGTGCTTCCGCCTCCGCTTCGGCTTCCTCAGATTCCTCCTCCGGCTCTGGTTCCGTCGGTTCCTCGAATAGGAAGGGGATTTCCTCTTCTTCCTCTTCCTCCTCAACCCCAAACCGCGAAAAAATTTCATCTGCCGATAAGTCTATATCGGGGAGTGCGGTGGATTGTTCCTCTGATTCGTCTGAGTCGTCGGAAGGATTGGACGTTAGCTCCCGCTCTTCTTGTTCTTCTTCCTCGATCGGATGTTCTTCACTCATAAGAGGATTAAATCTCTTCGCCTTGATTGATCAGTACCGCCGCGCCGAGCAGGGCCGCGACGACCACAATTCCCAAGATGATGAAGAGGATATTCTGCTCAATGATGCCTCGGAGCAACCAACCGAAGAAGAAGTCGACGGCCCCCAGGAAGATTGACATCAAAATGGACGCGATCAAGACCAACTTGGTCATCGTCCAGCCCTCTTCCAACGTGGGCCAACGCACCTTCCGTAACTCCGCTATGGTGTTCTGGAGATACCGAAGTATGGGGTTCTGATTTCGCGTTTTCCTTTTTGAGCTAGCCAATGTAGCCCTCCCTATGTTTCCTTACATTCTAAAGACACCGCCTCACTCATTAAAGGCGGTGTCTTTGTTCCCTACAAGGCAGGCGAGGCAGGAATTGAACCCGCAACCTACGGTTTTGGAGACCGTTGCTCTGCCAAATTGAGCTACTCGCCTAAGTTATGGCGGTTCCAGATGATTTGGAACTCCTAGGTATTTTTTAAATACACCTGAGCCCACGATCAGACTTGAACTGATGACCCCATTCTTACCAAGAATGTGCTCTACCGACTGAGCTACGTGGGCTGGTAAGGTGGGCAGTGAGGGACTCGAACCCCCGAAGGCTTCCGCCAACTGATTTACAGTCAGTCTCCTTTGCCGCTCGGATCAACTGCCCTTCAAGCCGACGGTGGGGATCGAACCCACGACCCTCCACTTACAAGGCGGATGCTCTGCCGTCTGAGCTACGTCGGCGCATTCAGCATTATAACACACCCGCTTGATGGGTCAAGGTTTGGCCCCATTGCCACCGCTCGCAGCCATAAGTATACACAACCCAAAAGAATTGTCAACCGAAAGAATGGGATGGTTCAGAAATAGGTTGACACTTTTTCTCATCATCCCAAGCCCGGCGGTTCCCACGGCCATTGGGCCGTGGGGTCAAAAGAAAAACCACGGGCTACCATTACAAAGTCGCCCTACGGCGACTAAATTCTAACCGGCGCAGGCCGGTTTTGTAAATGTAGCCGCGAATTCCCTTGGCCATTGGGCCTTGGGG
>JAAAOZ010000422.1 GCA_009908585.1 Chloroflexota bacterium | reverse complement strand
GTTCCTCACCGCTGAGATAAGCGAAGAGCGCATATATCAACGTTGGAAACAGTTACTCGAAGGAGAAGATGATGGCTAAAACCAAGCATCCCGTAGAAGTGTTCGGCCACCCTATTGACGTGGATTCACCAGAAGCCCGCGCGGATCGCGAGAGGCATTGGTGTCCCTTTGTGGATGACATCTGTGACAAGCGAAGTCGTCTGATCGATTATCCGATGGGTGTATGCTCTGTCCAATATGGGGAAGAGATCGTGACGCTCTCTCCCAGGCGATTTATGCAGGATAACATCGTCTTCTACGATATTGCCGATCATTATTTTGGATCGCGCCACAATCTTATGCTCTTCCCTGAGGTTTCGATCCCCGGCGCGCGGAATCTGGGGATCTTTGATTTTTTGATGGTGAAGCACAGACCATTGAGTAGCAAGATTGAGGATTTTGTCGCGATTGAGTTTCAAACGGGGCAAACCACCGGCACGGGTGCTCTGGTCAAGGCGCTTGAGGATTTTATAGCAGGAAAAGAGATCATGGGCAAGCGTTATGGCTTTGGGCTGAATCTAGCCGACATCTGGAAGCGAGCCTTCATCCAGATTTTGACCAAGGGCATCGTGATGGAACGTTGGGGGCACAAGATCTATTGGATCGCCCAGGAGCCGATTTATCAGGATTTCTTGGATCGATATAATCTGCACCAGATATCCTATGCTGCGGACGAGAACACGGTCTTCGCTATCTATGATCTCAAAAGAGAAGGGGACGCATATCAGCTTTACCAAACGCGGATGGAATCCTCCTCCGTCGATGATCTTTTCGATGCGTTTCGCAACAACCTTGAAGTTCCTCCCAAGCAGGTTTTGATCGACAAGCTGGAGCAGAAGGTGGAAAATCAGATAGAAGCCAAGATCGGATTGGATCTAGAGTAAGTTTGACCAAATCTCATGAACAAGCCCCCTGGCATCTGTAAGGTGTCGGGGGCTTGTTGCGTTTCTCTACCAAATATGGCGCCCCAACCCTATTCCAACCCTATCTAACCCAACGCAACGATGACGGCAACGCACTTCAACCGTTCCGCGCTGCTTTTTGTATTACTATAATAAACAAGATGAATTTTCATGTTTTTTTCTGTCTGCGGAAGCTTTTGGGTAAGGTAATCAGGTCAGCATAGGGCGCAAGCCGAAGGAGAAAAAATGGCACTTAAACGAGTTGGTTCAGCGGAATGGCGAGGCGATTTTAAAAGTGGTCAGGGCGATATCAAGACCGAGAGTGGAGCGCTCAAGGGTGAAGCGTATGGCTTCAGCACGCGATTCGAGCAAGAACCGGGCACGAATCCGGAGGAGTTGATCGCGGCGGCGCACGCGGCGTGCTACAGTATGGCGTTCACGCTCGCGTTGAACAAAAAGGGCTATGCCCCAGAGAGCATTGCGACCCAAGCGACGTGCTCGCTTGAAAAGAAGGGAGATGGCTTTGCCATCACGAAGATGAAGCTGGAGGTCGAGGGCCACGTGCCCAATATCGATGCCGCGACTTTTCAGGAGATCGCGGAGGCGGCCGATCAAGGCTGCCCGGTCTCCAATCTGCTGCGCGAGGGGCTGACGATTGAGTTGCACGCCAATTTGGCGTGATGTTGGACGATATTCACTATTAAATCGAAAGGAGCTTTAACGCATGATAGGAAAGCACATTCAAAGCGCTGATTGGAAGAAAGAGAAGCACGCGCCCGTGATCGAGGCGCCCGATGCCGTCAAGGCGGGGGAATTCTTCGATGTCAAAGTGACGTTGGGCAAGGAAGTGGGCCATCCCAACACCACCGAGCATCACATCGCGTGGGCCAAGCTCTATTTCAAACCGGCCGATGGCAATTTTATCTATGATGTGGCGCACTTCGAGTTCAACGCGCACGGCGCATCGACCAAGGGCGCGAACGAGGGGCCGGTCTACACACATCACACCGGCGCCACCGAGATGAAGATCGATCAGGCCGGCACATTGATCGCGGTCTCGTACTGCAACATCCACGGTTTGTGGGAAAGCAGCAAGGAGATCAACGTAGTCTGAGGGTGAAAGATCGGAGGCTGATCAGGAGGTCGATCAGCCTCCGAGTGTTTGGCAAGTCGATAGGAGGTAAAAAATGGTTGACAATCTGACGGAATCTGAATGGCTGAAAATTCAGGCGGATGCCCAACAGAAATGGGATGAGTTGACGGATGAGGATCTTGTCTACATCGGGGGCGACTGGGACAAGTTCGCCGAGAAACTGCGCGAGCACTACCATTTCACCAAAGTGAAAGCGAAGGAAGAGATCTCGAAATTCCTGGAGCGCTTTGAGATCGATAAGCCGCTCGATTTAGGCTGAGGAGGATTTAAATGACGAAAGAATATCCGCATGGTGATGGCATTGTGAAATGGGTCGATACCCAATGGCTGATGGATCATGCCACTGATGAGGATTTGATGATCTTAGACGCGCAGCCCAACGTCCACGACTACATCAAGGCGCACATCCCCGGCGCGATCTACATGAATGAAGGGCTGTTGCGCGTACCGAAGAACGGTCTGCCCGCGCAGTATGTGCCGGAGGCCGCCATCGAGGCGATTTTCCGCCGCGTGGGGCTGGAAGCCGACCGCCCCCTCGTTGTCTACACAGGCAAGGGGCTTTTCTCTGGCTGGGGTAACGGCTTGGAGCAGACGATGGTGGCCTACACGCTCGCGCGGTTCGGCCACAAGCACGTCTACGTGCTGGACGGCGGCTTCGAGCAGTGGATGCAGGACGAAGGGCCGGTCTCCCAGGTCTTCCCGGAGGTGACGGACTCCAACTTCGGCGTGGAGGTGCAGCGCGAGTACTTCGTCGCGTATGATGCCTTCAGAGCACTGAAGGATCGCGAGGACGTCATCCTCTTGGATGCCCGTCCCCCAGATGTCTACGAAGGCCAAGGCCCGTGGATCAAGCCCGGTCATATTCCAGGCGCGGTCAATGTGCCGTGGAAGGTCTTTATGACCGACGAGAATCCGCGCAAGCTGCGCCCCGATGATGAAATTCAGGCCATCTTAGACGAGCACGAGATCACGCCGGAGAAGACCGTCATCTGCTCGTGCGGCACCGGGCGCGAGGCCACGAACGAGTTCTTGCTCTTCAAGTGGTATCTGGGGTTCCCCAAGGTGAAGATCTACGAAGGATCGTTCACCGAATGGAGTTCCTACCCCGAAAATCCCACGGTGACCGGGCCGAATCCTCGCTGATTTACCCGTGCGCCGTGTCAGCCGGCCCCGGTGGGGGACTGGGGTCGGCTACTTTATTGGGTTTAGAGAAAATCGATTCTAAATTTTTTGCGAAAGGAGCGACGATGCTATTTGAACGCATTGAATCCACTGGATTAGCGCACTATTCGTACTTGATCGGCGATCAGCACGAGGCGCTGGTGATTGATCCGCGCCGCGATGCTGAGATTTACGTCGAGCGCGCGAGCCGCGCGGGCTATCGAATCACGACGATTCTGGAGACCCATCGCAACGAGGATTATCTCATCGGCTCGACGGAACTGGCCGAGCGCACGGGCGCCAACATTTGGCACGCCGACGGTGAGCTGCCCTACGAGTACGGCGCGGCCGTCGAGGACGGCCAGACGTGGTCGGTGGGCCGGCTGAAGGTGAAAGCGCTCCACACGCCCGGCCACACGCCCGGCTCGAAGAGCTATCTCCTGCACGATCCCGATGGCCATCCGTGGATGGTCTTCACGGGCGACGCCCTCTTCGCCGGGGACGTGGGCCGCGTGGACTTGGTCGATGTGGATCGCAAGGAGGAGATGGCCGAGATGCTCTACGAGACGCTCTTCGAGACGCTGTTGCCCTTGGGCGACGAGGTCATCGTCTGCCCGGCGCACGGCGCCGGCTCTGTCTGCGGCAGCGAGATCGCCGAGCGGGTCTGGACGACGATTGGATTGGAGCGCGCGCACAATCCCAAGCTCCAGCACACGGAGAAGGCGGACTTTGTGGCACATGTCGCGCAGGTCTTGGAGCGCCCGCCCTACTTCCGAAAGATGGAGAAGCTGAACTTGGCCGGGCCACCCGTGATCGGCCCGCTGCCCGCGCCGACGCCGCTGACCCCGGCCGCCTTCGAGGCGCAGATGGATGAGGAAGATGCGATGGTGTTGGACACACGCTCAGAGGTCGCGTTCGCCACGGCGCACGTGCCCGGCGCGCTCTCGATCTGGGACGGCGGCCTAGCGAGCTTTGCGGGCTGGTTCTTGCCCTACGATCAACCGCTGCTGCTGGTCGGCGAGACCGACGATCTCACGCCCGTGATGCGCACGCTCGCGCGTCTGGGCTACGACAACGTCGCAGGCTACCTCGCGGGCGGGATGTTGGCCTGGCATATGGCGGGCCGGGAGAGCGCGTCGATCCGCACGGTGACGACGCGGCAGCTTTGCCATCGTCTCGACGCGGGCTACGATGCCTGGGTCTTGGACGTGCGCAGCGATGAGGAGCTGGCGGCGGAGGGCGCCATCGCCGATGGGCATCACATCCACATCACACAGGTGCCGGAGCGTCTCGCAGAGCGACCGGACGCCATCCCGCAGGATCGCACCATCTACATCTTTTGTGGCAGCGGCCTGCGTTCGATGATCGCGGCGAGCTACTTGCAGCGCTCCGAAGCATGGGACGGCGAGGATCTGGTCGTCGTGCTGGGCGGCACCAAAGCCTGGCGCTCGACGAGTTGTCCGTTAAGGTAAAGTTGACTCTGCGCATTCTTCCCTGTGCCCCCGATCATCATTTTGATGAGGGGGCACTTTTTTTGTTACCCCAACGGTATTCCAACTTTCCCCAACTTAACCCAACATGTATTTTAACTTTATCCGATAGGTTGAGTTTGACATCTGTGTTATTATGATTAATAATATAGATATATGTTTTATTATATTTTCGATAATCAAAGGATTCGAGAGGAGCAGAAAACAATGAGAGAGAAACGGAGTTCCAGAAAAATCGTGATTGTTGGCGCGGGGGACGTGGGCGCGACCTTTGCCTATGCGCTGGCTCAAAGTGGCATGGCCAATCAAATTGGCCTGTTGGATCTCAATGAGGAGCTGGTGCAAGGCCAGGTGCTCGATCTATCTCATGGCCGGCCCTTCTTTCCCTCCGTCGACATCTTCGCTGCTGACGAAAGCGACTACGCCGATGCGGCGGTGATCGTCATCACCGCCGGCGCCAAGCAGAAACCCGGCGAGACCCGGCTCGATCTGTTGCAGCGCAACGCTTCGATTATGGAGAGCATTGTCGATGACATCGTCGCCCAGGAGTCGCAAGCGGTCATTTTGGTGGTGAGTAATCCGGTGGATGTGCTGACTTACGTGGCGCAGAAGCGCGCCGGCTGGCCGCGCGGGCGTGTGATCGGCTCCGGCACCGTGCTCGATAGCGCGCGCTTCCGCTATCTGCTGAGCCAACACTGCGGCATCGATGTGCACAACGTCCACGCCTACATCCTGGGCGAGCACGGCGACAGCGAGTTCGCCGCCTGGTCGATGACACATCTGGCCGGCATGCACATCGAGGATTATTGCCCCGTCTGCGGCGAGTGCGGCGATTGGGAGAGCGAGCGCGAGGAGATCGAACAGGCCGTGCGCGATTCGGCCTATCACATCATCGATTACAAGGGCGCCACCTATTACGGCGTCGGCCAAGCGATGACCCGCATTGTGGGCGCCATCCTGCGCGATGCGCACAGCGTCCTCACCGTCTCGACCCTGCTCGAAGGCGAATACGGCCTGGAGGATGTCTGCCTCAGCGCGCCGTCCATCCTCACCCGCAATGGCGTCGAGCGCGTCGTCGAAGCTTCCCTGCCGCCCGAAGAGCAAGAAGCGCTGGAGCACTCGGCGCACGTGCTGAAAGGGGCGCTTTCAGAGTTGGGC
>JAAAOZ010000508.1 GCA_009908585.1 Chloroflexota bacterium | reverse complement strand
AAATGAGAGGGCGTGGTAGAAAGAATACGCGCCCAAATTGCCGAGCGCGTACTCCTCCTCCTCGACGAAATCCAAACTCAGCCGGACGTTGTCCATTGGGCGGGTCTCCGGCAGGCTGCCTTCCAGAATCTTCCGAAAGAGCCAGCCAGAGAGAAACAGCTCTGGGATCATCGTCTTGACGAAGTTGACGATGGCGAACGCCGGATTCTGCGCCATCAACTGATGGACATAGGTCGTCCCGCTGCGCCAATGGCCCAAGATAAAGATCGGCGGCTGCCGAATCTCCGTCGCCGCGATCTGCGCGCCGAACCGGGCATCCTCGTAGGCGCGGAAGGGCGTGCTCACCAACGTGATCGCCGAGATGTAGAGGGCGCGGGCGAAATACCGCGCATCAATCCCGCCGTAGGTGCGAAACAGATGAATCCAATTTCGCAACGAACCGCCGGCCAAAAATTGCTGATCGAATCGCCAGAGGCCCTCTTTCTTAAAATAACTCATCCTTACTGACTTCCTAGCGCGTCAGCCAGAGATGGCGCGCCGGTAAATGCGATGGGTCTTGTACCATTCGATGCCTAACGCGGTCATATCCCCCAGGCTCTTGAGATTTGTCTCCGCGACTTGCGCCACATCTGCAAATTCGACCTCCCGTTCCTCTAAAATCTGAAATAGCGAAGAATAGAGGACGGCGTTGCTGCCCACGCCCTGATACTTCGGCAGCAGGCCCAGGCCATTGGCGCTCAAGCGCTTCGTGAATCGATGCGTCCACAACAGCCGAATCCAGCCGAAGGGCCACAGACGCCCGTTGATTGCTTGCAACGCCTCCGAGACATCGGGGAAGACAAAGGCGAAGCCGGCGACGTCGTCGCCCTTCATCACCAACCTGATCATGTGCGGATCGGCGATGGTGAGCAACTGATCACCGATCATCTCCGTCTCGGCATCATCTAACGGATAGTAGCCCCAGACATCGGTGAAGGCCTCGTTGTTGATGCGCTGCACACGCGGGATCCATTCTCGCAGTTCGCGCTTAGATTGGAAGCTCTTACTCCAATAGCCTCGCCGCTCTTTCACGCGCTCCGCGATCTTTAGAACGCGCTCCGGCAGCTCATAATCCCCCGCGACGTAACCGGAGACGTAATCTACTTCCTTCTCGAAGCCCGCCGCCTCGACCAGGCGGACGTAGTACGGCGCGTTGTAGGGGATGCCAAAGACCGCCCGATGCTCGAATCCCTCCACCAGGATGCCCATGCCATCAGAGCGAAGAAGGCCCTTCGGCCCGATGAGCGTATCTAAGCCCCGCTGTTTCGCCCAGGCGTCCGCCACATCGAAGAGCGCCTGCGCTGCCTCGAGGTCGTCGATCACGTCGAAGTAATGGAAGAAGGCCACTTTGCTGTTGTGATACTCATTGTAGTGGCGATTATCCAGCACCGCGATGCGCCCCACCACCTCGCCCTGTTCCCGCGCTAAGAAAAAGTCGGCGTCCGAGTGGCGATAGAAAGGGTGCT
Organism: Chloroflexota bacterium; assembly: GCA_009908585.1. Lineage (GTDB taxonomy): Bacteria > Chloroflexota > Anaerolineae > B4-G1 > SLSP01 > JAAAOZ01. The sequence goes on along the minus strand of JAAAOZ010000508.1, from coordinate 4,470 downwards.
TATCGCGATTTAGCGCCTGCTTTACCGTGAAGACCAGCGGGGGCGCCCATTGCTCGGAACCCTCGTACAGTCGGAACGGCAATTGCACAAACTCGTTCACATCTCCGCGATTGTTCGTATCGACTCGTTGAATTCGCATCTCGCCCCCTCTCCCCTTAATCCGTGAAGAAGCCGACGCCCAAGATACCCGGCCCGCCGTGCGTGACGATGGCCGGCGGCATATCCAACACCGGGACATCCGAATAACCCAACTGCGCCGCCAGCTCATCGGCCAGCGCTTCGCCCTCGTCGGGGACGCCGGCTTGTAAAATGGTCAAGTGTCCCTCACGCTCGCGCGCGATCTGCTCATAGACCAATTCTTTCATTCGTTCGACCGCGCGTTTCTTAGTACGGATCTTCTCAAAGACGTTGACGCGCGAATTATCGAACATCAGCACCGGCCTGACCTTCAAGAGGCTGCCCATCAACGCGGCGGCCCCGCCGATGCGCCCCCCCATCGCCAGGTACTTGAGCGTGGCGACCACGAAGTAGAGCCTGCCGCGCGGCATCATCTCGTAAACGCGCTGCTCGATGGTGTCCGCATCGACGCCGGACTCCGCCCAACCGACCGCCGCCTCGATCATACTGCGCACCGGCCCGGCGACGAACCCCGTGTCGATGACGCGAATATCAGCGTCGGGAAATTCGCGCTTCGCCACCGTGGCCGAGCGCACCGTCCCGCTCACCACGGACGAGGGCAGGATGCAGATCAGCGGCTCGCCGGTCGAGGCCAAGCGCTCAAACACCTCGACGAACAGCTCCGGCGGCGGCGCCGACGTCTTCGGCAACTCCTTGGCGCTGTCCATCTTCTCCATAAATGTCGGGGTGTCGATTTCTTCGCCCTCCAGATACGTCTCCCCATCAATGTGAATGAGCTGGGGGATCACCGGCACATCGTGCGCTGCGACGAAGGCCGGATCAAGGACGGAGGTTGTATCTCCAATAATATGTACCATAAGATCACACTCCTTGTGGATAAAGACAAAGAACAAATAAAAACAGCAAAACATCAAATAGCAAAGCGACAAATAACAAATCGACAAGAAAAATTAGAAAAATAGGGCGCTACAGAACAGCTGAGAGAGGTAATATCACCCAACCCATCAACAAATAACAAAATATAAAAACTTGGTCAGGGGCTATATGAAACATTGGCCTGGAGCGTTTTCCCCTAGCACCAGAGGCCAGGGATGCTCCAGGCCAACTCGGATCAACGTGAAGTATTTGGCGTTAAGGATTAGCTGCTGGTCGGAATATACTTTGCCAGTTTGCTGGCCAAATTGGGCAGCGGCATCGTCTGAAGCCAGAGCTTCCCGGTGCCACGCATCGTGGCCAAGAACAGCCCCTCGCCGCCGAAGAGCATATTGGTCAGCCCCTTCACCATCTCGATGTCATAATTGATGGTCGGCTCGAAGAACGCAATGTGACCCGGATCGACCTTCATCACTTGGCCGGATTCCAACGTGTACTCGCGCACCTCGCCGGGCAACTCCAGGAAGACGGCGCCCGGCCCGGTGACCTTCTGCAAAATAAAGCCCTCGCCGCCGAAAAAGCCCGCGCCCAACTTCTTGCGGAAGTGCATCTCCAACTTGACCGAGTCCTCGGCGCACATAAAGGCGTCCTTCTGGCAGATCAAGCTCTGCCCCGCTTCCAGGCGGAAGGCCATCACCTTGCCCGGCGCCTCCGGCGTGAAGACGACCAGAGCATCCGGCTCCTTGCTGGTGTAGGTCGTCATAAAGAGCGACTCGCCCGCCAGCTTGCGGCCCAGCCCGGCCATCAAGCCGCCCTTGGTGTTGGTCTTCATCTCGACGTTGCCCTTCATCCAGGCCATGCCGCCGGACTCCGTGAACATCGCCTCTCCCGCATCCAAGTGCACGTCCAAACTCTGCATCGTAGTCCCGTGAATTTCATAGCGCATCGTACATCCTCCTAATAATGTTAAATGAACGATAGAGTAAGCGAAGCTTTCTGGGTGGATTATAGCACGCAGAGTGAAGGAAACAAGCATCAACGCTGAACCGGGGGAAAGATCGCGTGCATAACGTGAGGCTGGTTGAACGGTCAATTGCCCCCTAAAAGTCCCGCTTCAACGCCGCCGCCACCGCCTGGATATGCTCGGCGGTCGAGCCACAACAGCCGCCGAAGATCTTCACGCCCGCCTCCGCGACGAAGCGCTGGGCATACTCGGCCATCACCGCCGGGGTGACGTCGTAGACCAGATCGCCGCCCTCGTTGTGCGGTAGGCCAGCGTTGGGCTTCGCCATCAAGATCGCGTTCGGGAGCGTGGTGCGCATCTTGCGGATGGCGGTCAGTGTCTCGTCCAAGGTGCGTCCACAATTCGCGCCGATCACGTCCACCGACAGCGAGGCCAGCGTCGTGGCCGCCTGCTCTGGCTTGACGCCCATCATTGTGCGTCCCTTTGTATCGAAGCTCATCGTCACCAACAGCGGCACATCGGCGGATACCTGCCGCACGCCCTCGATGGCGGCCTTGACCTCGTTGAGATCGCTCATCGTCTCGACGAGAAGCACATCGACGCCGCCGGCCACCAGCGCCTCGGCTTGCGCCGCGAAAGCCGCAGCAGCGTCATCGTAGCTCAGCGTGCCCAACGGCGCCAACATCTGCCCCGTGGGGCCAATATCGCCCGCGACGAAGACCACCCGTCCCGCGCCATCCGCTGCCTCCCGGGCCAATGTCGCCGCCGCGACGTTGATCTCGTGCGCGCGGTCCACCAGGCCGTCGCGCTCCAGGCGATAACGATTGCCGCCGAAGGTATTCGTGAGGATCAAATCGGCGCCCGCTGCTACATAGCCGCGATGCAGGTCTCGAATTGCATCGGGACGCTTCAAATTCCAGCGCTCCGGCGCCGCGCCCGCCGGCAATCCCGCCCGCTGGAGCGTGGTGCCCGTCGCGCCATCGGCGACTAAAACCGCGCGCTCACGCAATGCTTGTCTAAAATCCGCCATAGTTTACGCTCCTTCTCCCTTCGTAACCGTTTAGTCCGTGTGATTGTTATGCACGTTTTTCAGCACCTGCTTGAACTCCGTCAACGAAACCACGGTCGCCGCCCGCTTGTGCAACTTCTTCAATTGCGATAGATCATCCATATCATTGATCACATCCGTGATGCTTGCGGGCACGTTAACGAAGCGCGCCTCCAAGACATCGATCACCGACTCGCGCGCGTTCTCTAAAACTCCCTGCGCCCGGCCCTGCTTGAGCCATGTATCCGCCATCGAACCTGGCACCACTTCTATTTCTCGATAATAACTTTCCTCAACCACGTGTCGTACCTCCTCTGGATCTAACTCAGGCGCCGCAGTGGAAAGATAGCGCAGCACCACCTCTAAATACTCCAGGCTACTCCGCGCCTGGATCAACTCGCGCAATAAGGACATAATCCCCGGCAGCCGCGCGCCCAGGTCGCCGTCGTAGATGTGCTTCATGACCAACAAGGTAACTCTCAGCAACGTCTCGCCGATGATCTCCTCATCGCTGTAATCCGATAGATCGCATAACTGATAGCGGAAGTCAGGAATGTATTTCATCAACGCCGGACGCTCTACGAAGAGACCTTGGAAACGCTGATCGATCCGCCATTCCCTTACACCATGATACACCACAATCGGCACGATAGGCGGCAAATGATCGACCGGCCCTTGCTTGATCGTCTGTTCCCAAATTCGCACCAGATAGCGAAGCAATTGGAAAGCGATCCACGGTTCTGGATAGCTCTTGTGCTCAAACAGGAGATAAAGATACGCCTCCTCGCCATCTTGCAAGCACGTCTGATAAAGCAAATCGGCGAAGTGCTCTTGTAATTCGGGGGCGACGAAAGAGTCCTTGACGAGGTTCAGTACCGAGAGATCCAACTGCGTCACAACATCAGCCGGCAAATAGTGGCGCGCGAAATCCCTCGCGACTTCCTGCCGGGAGAAACTCTCCTTGAAGAATCTATCGTGTGGATTATTTAGAGTGTATTTGAAAATTCAATTCACGTACCCTTGCGAAGGTTAACGAGAACCTTAATAGCCAGATTAACCGGCTCGTTGCGCCTACTACAAACTATTTGAGGTCACTTGCGCAACCTTCGCAAGGGTAGGACTAATTTTCAAACAGCCTCTTAATGTCATAGGTGCTTTCCTTAGAGCTGAAAATGACCAGCTACCTTCGCCTTCTCCTCACGACTTATAGACCGAGGGATTGACACAGAACGGCATCTCTTCGCCGCGCAAGCCGGCCAGAAGATTCTCTGCCGCGACCTCGGCCATCTCGGTGCGGGCGGTGACGCTGGCGCTGCCGATGTGGGGCGTGATGATGCATCGGGGATGCGCGACCAGGGGATGCGAGGCCGGGATCGGCTCAGGATCGGTGACATCTAACGCGGCGCTCGCGATCCAGCCCTCTCGCAGCGCTTGGATCAGGGCCGCC
>JAAAOZ010000015.1 GCA_009908585.1 Chloroflexota bacterium | reverse complement strand
TTGGTGTGGTAGATCGCATCTTCACGCGCATCGGCGCCTCCGATGAGTTGGCGGCGGGCCAATCGACCTTTATGGTGGAGATGGTGGAGACGGCCAATATCCTGCATCACGCCACGCCGCACAGCCTGCTGATTTTGGATGAGGTGGGGCGCGGCACGAGCACCTATGACGGCATGGCCATCGCCTGGGCCGTGATCGAATATCTGCACAATCACCCGGAGCGGCGCGCGCGCACGCTCTTCGCCACGCACTATCACGAGCTGATCGAGATGGAGGAGCGACTGCCGCACGTGCGCAACTTCAACTTGGACGTCGTCGAGGAGGGGCGCGACATCATCTTCCTGCACCAGGTCGCGCCGGGCGGCGCGGATCGCTCCTACGGGATTCACGTGGCGCGGCTGGCGGGGATTCCCGCGCCCGTCGTCCACCGCGCGGAGGATTTGCTGGAGGATCTGGAGAGCGGCGAGTTCCGGCCCGGCACGCAATCGCAGGGGCCGGAGGATTTCCAGCCGGTGCTCATCGCCAAGGAATCGCCCGTCATCGAGGCCCTGCGCCAGTTGGACATCAACAGCCTCACGCCCATCGACGCGCTGACCAAGCTGTACGAATTGCAGAAAAAAGCCCAAGAAAGCTGATCCGCTGCGACGCTGAAACGCTAACACGCTGAGACGCTAAAGGAGAACATCATGCCCCAAGCCTACGGAGAAAAATTCGCCCGCATCTACAATATGCGATGGAGCGCCTTCGCCAACCGAGTCTCGCCCCTGATTCGGAGCTTCTACGAGCAGAAGATGACCGATCCGATCCCCAAGACGCTGCTGGATTTGGGCTGCGGCACGGGGAAGCTGGCGCTGCACTTCCTGGAGCACGGCTACCGCGTCACGGGGTTGGACCTCTCCTCGGCGATGTTGGCGGTCGCGCGGGAGAACGCGCAGGAGTACTTGGTCGAGGAGCAGGCGCGCTTCGTGGTGGGGGATGCGGCGGAGTTCGCGCTCGATGAGGATTTTGGTCTGGTGGTCGCCACCTACGATACGCTGAATCATCTTCCCGACTTAGCGGCGTTGGAGAGCTGCTTCCATTCGGTGTATGAGGTGCTGTTGGACGCCGGCTGGTTCATCTTCGATCTGAACACGCTGGCCGGGCTGCATCGCTGGGGCGGCGTCACCGTCCAGGACGAGCCGGATCTGGTGCTGATCAATCGCGGCGTGGTCGTGAAAGAGATGCGGCGCGCCTACACCTACATCACCGGCTTTTTCCGCCAGGAGGATGAGCGCTTCGAGCGCTTTGACGAGGTTGTCTACAACACCGCCTTCGATTTGGAGGCCGTCGCCGCGACCCTGCGCCAGGTCGGATTCAGCCACGTCCACTTTGCGCGTGTGGGGGCTTTGGATGTGCCGCTCCCCGCGCCGGAGGAGGAGGGCCGCGTCTTCATCCTCGCGCAGAAGTAGGGGCGTCGGCTGTGCGTGAGGGGAATGGATGGAATGAGGGCAGCGGAGTAATTTTGCTATATCAGAGTTTTTGTGTTCGGATTTGTAGGGGACAGAAAAACGTTGTACACTATCCTTGAATCAAGATACCAACAGGACATTTAGGAATAGCGTTCAGAACCTCATCAGAGGATTTTATACGAGGAGATAAAGCTATATGGGTTCTAATAATTCGATAGCCGCCGAGGCATTAGCGGAGGCAATCCGCCAAGTGGCCCAACAAGCGCACAATGAAGAAGAATTGCGCGTTGGCGTGGAGCGCACGCTCGGCGATACCTTGCAAGCTTTAGGGTTGACGACAACACCTGAATATGAAAAGACTACTCTCAGTGGCGCAGCCGATGCCGTATATGGACATGTCATTATCGAGTACAAAAGACCAGGACGCATTGCAAGCAAAGGTCAGGCTGATGAGATAGTTAAGCAAATTGCACGCTATCTGACCGATCTTGCCAGCAGCGCTGGTAATCGGGCTGATCAATTTGAAGCCTTGGAAAAAATGATCGGGGTTGGCTTGGATGGGCAACAGATTGTTTTCCTTCGCTATTCTGCCACTGGTCGCCAAAGAGAATCCCCCTTACCTGCTTTACCTGGAGCTCAGGCGAGCTTTTTGGAGATCGACGCATACAAAGGTGGATTTCAAGTTATCGGACCTGTACCGATAGAACGTGAAAGCATCGAACTTTTGTTATTGTACCTGCGTTCTCTTTCTCGCAAACCCCTCACGCCTGAAGCGCTGGCCGCTGATTTTGGCCCCCAAGGCGAGATTGCGCCTAGACTGGTTAACCTCTTTTATACTGTTTTACAGACTCATCGTGATCATCCACGAGTAGCAACCCTATTTGCTGAATGGGATCGAGTCTTTGGTATCGTCTATGGCGAAGAATTACGTAAGGCCCAGAAAGATGCTCCACAATTGGCTGCACTTTACAACGCCGTAGAAAAAGCTGAACTGAAGCCACTCTTTTTCGCTGTTCACACCTACTATGCCTTGTTGATGAAGTTCTTGGCAGTAGAGTTGGCCTCCCTGCAAGGCGGAGCATTAGTAGGTTCGTTTGTCACTACATTGCCCACAATGGTCGAGAAACAACTAAAGCTCGAACTGAAAAATCTAGAAAATGGCGGTACCTTTGCTCTGCTCGGAATCAATAATTTTTTGGAAGGTGATTTCTTCGGCTGGTATTTAGATGCTTGGAGCGACGATCTGGCAAATGGTATCCGCACTATAGCGCGCATGTTAAGCGATTTTGAACCGGCCACTAGCACGTTGGCGCCAGAGTACACTCGCGACTTGTTGAAGAAACTCTACCAGTATTTAGTCCCGCGAAAATTACGTCACGACTTAGGTGAATATTACACCCCTGATTGGTTAGCCGAACGATTGTTAAATCAGATGGGCTACAAAGGCAATCCCAAAAAACGGCTTATTGATCCCGGATGTGGTAGCGGGACATTCCTCATCTTAGCTTTGCAGCGGCTACGTCAATATGCCGCTGATCATCTTATCCCCCCTTCTAAAGTGCTTGATGCAGCGCTGGATAACATCGTGGGCTTTGATCTTAATCCTCTCAGCGTTATCGCAGCGCGCACCAATTATCTGCTGGCCTTGGGGGATCTACTGCGCTATCGACGCGGCCCGGTGGATTTACCCGTCTACATGTGTGATAGCATCCTCACTCCCAATGAACGAGCCGATCTCTTTGGAACAGACTATCGCTTAAGTACAGTTGCAGGTGACTTCGATATACCTGGTGAGACCGTAGATGCGGGAGAAATAGGAGTACTCTCCTCTTTGTTAGAGGAATGTGTAAAAAATCAATATACTCCACAAGAATTCATAGACCGCGCTCAACGTGAACTAACCGTAAGCGAGGCCAAAACTGTCACAGTACTTGAAAGTCTGTATCGCCAACTTTATCGGCTTGATGGAGAAGGTCGAGATGGATTGTGGGCGCGACTGCTCAAGAACGCTTTCGCCCCGGTATTTGTAGGGGAGTTCGACTTTGTGGTCGGAAACCCTCCTTGGGTAAATTGGGAGAGCTTAAGCCCAGAATACCGAGAAGCGACCCGAAAAATGTGGGAAAATTATGGGTTGTTTAGCTTGACAGGTCACGCTGCCCGCTTAGGTGGGGGGAAGAAAGACTTAGCTATGCTTTTCACCTATGCTGCCGCTGATCATTACTTGAAGTCTGATGGCAAATTGGGCTTTATCATCACCCAAACTGTATTTAAGACCAAAGGCGCGGGGGCCGGATTCAGACGTTTTCAGTTAGGGGAAGAAGGTGAGCATCTTTGCCCTCTGGTCATAGATGATATGTCCGAAATCAAGCCCTTCCCTGGGGTAGCAAATCAAACAGCAGTGATGGTGCTTCAGAAAGGAGGAAAAATTAACTATCCAGTAGCTTATACCTTCTGGCAGGGGGAGTCTTGGGGACGAGGGAGACGGCGCACTATCCCAGAGGATCTGACGCTGGAAGAGGTCGAAGAGATGACCGTTCGCAGCAACCTCTGGGCTGAGCCAGTTACCAGCGATGATCCAACCTCACCCTGGATAACAGCACGTAGAGCAGCACTCAAGGCATTGCAAAATGTAATTACACCATCCTCATATCGTGCTTACTCTGGTGCTTGTACATGGTTCAATGGCATATACTGGGTAGGAATACTCGATCATCGACCGGATGGTAAATTGGTAATTGAGAATCTGGGAGATATAGGCCGAGCTAAAGTTCGTCGAATTCAAGCTGTTGTTGAATCTGATTTAGTTTATCCTCTTTTAAGAGGACGTGATGTAACACGATGGCAGGCAATTCCATCGGTTCATATACTTCTTATGCAGGAGCCTGATAGTCGTACGGGAATAGATGAATCTTGGCTAAAAGTTCACTTACCAGATACTTACTCTTTTATTCGGAAGTTCCGTGATAAACTTGTTGGCAGAAGTGGTTATAAGAAGTATTTTCAGGAATCTCAGGCACCTTTTTATACAATGTATAACGTTGGCCCATATACGATGTCTCCCTACAAAGTTGGCTGGGCTCGTGAGGATGCTTTTTTGAGGTGTTCTGTCTTTAGTAAAGCCACCTTTGATTCTCTATCAAAACTTGTAATCCCCGATCAGACTGTGCAGTTTATCGACTTTCATAATGAACGTGAGGCTCATTTTGTATGTTCGCTCTTGAATTCATCTCCCGCAGTCGCGGTACCTTCTTGTTATGCCACTGATATCACAACCCACATCTTAAAAGTCATAGGTATTCCTGAGTTCTCCGAAGAAAATTCTCTCCATAATCATCTGTCAATTCTATCTCAGAAAGCGCACAAATTAGTAGCTATTGGTGATGAGACCAGTTTGGCCGGGGTGGAGGCGCAAATAGATGAGGCTGCAGCAGAACTATGGGATATTACAGGAAAAGAAATGCAAGCAATACAGCGGTCGCTATCTGAATTGGAGTAGTCCTACAAACTTCTACTCCTCCCGCTCCTCCACCCTCAGGTCCTCGCGCAGGCGCGCGGCCTTCGCTTCGGCCCATGATTACTGGGAAGGTGTCAATGAATTCCTCACTTAGGTGGATGCCACCCCACGCTGATCCAGCGACGGCGAGCGGTCACGATAGCTTCATTATTGATGTTTAGCGCAAGGCATAGTTTGAAAGTCGGTTGCCCGCCCAATGGCCGTTAATCCTACAAGATGATCACCCGGATCATTCCACGCGAAATGTTCATCCCAATGTTGTGTGCGGGGATTAAACAGCGGTAAACTATCTCCGGTTAGAGGATCAAGGCCCGTGGTCGCAGCGCCCTTGTATTGATTACAGCGCCGGCACGCTAAGCAGAGATTCTCAAACGTCGTAGGCCCATCTTGCGCTTCAGGAATGATGTGATCAACGGTCAATATCTGTCCGGTGTTCGCTTCTGAAGTTTGGCAGTAGGCGCACCGACTGTCATCGGCATCGCGCAATTGCGCGCGAATCGCGGTAGAAATGTAATGCTGGCTCATACATTGAGCGCTTTAGCCTGGGGTATGACGTGACCGCGCCACCGAAGTAAGGCGACGGCTTGGGCTTTGCGCAACATACAGCGGTCAGATTCAAACCGCAAGCGTTCCAATTCCTCACGCTCGGCTGCGGAGAGCGTCCCGTTGGCGTTCTTGTCCAACAATTCCTGGTAGCGTTCTAAATCTACTTGTTCCTCCGCACGAGCGATATCCCAGAGGGCTTCGTCGTCCAAACGATCCAACGCGGCCAAATCAGCCTGGAAAGGCGCCGGAGCGTCGTCCCAATGCGGCGGACTGCCGATTTCCACAGCGCGCAGTAGAATCTCTTGCAAGGGACGGCGCGTGGCCTGAGCAGCTTGCTGTAAACGCAGATACAACTTCTCCGGTAATCGGACGGTAATGCTTTGGGTTGTCATGCCATTTTTCGGGATGGTTCAGAAATAGGTTGACACTTTAACAATCGAATACTCGTCAAATGATCCCCTTTTTGGTA
>JAAAOZ010000016.1 GCA_009908585.1 Chloroflexota bacterium | reverse complement strand
CGCCCGAAGCGACCGGCACGATTGACGAGGGCGGAAACAGCCCCTATTTAATCGTGAACGAATTGGACGATCTAACCTTCCGTCGTCCCGGAGTTGAACCTTATCCTAATGACATTGAGCCGGACGATAACGACTTGGACCTCTATTTGACCTACTTAGATCCTCTAGGACAGGGAGAGGGCGGGGGTCAGGTGCAAATCGTCATCCCCAATGAGAACCAGCAGAATCATGCCCCTGCCTATGAGAATGTCTTCACCGCGACCTTGTCGCCGGGCCTATCTTTTGTCTCGGCGGAGCCGGCGCCCAATCCAAGCAACGTGATGACCACGACTGAGGGCCTGACCTACGTGAGCTGGTCGGTGAACGAGATCACCGATGCGTGGCCCGTGACCATCACGGCGAAGTTGCCGGATCACTTAAACGTTGGTGAGCTGTTCTCCGTCACCGGGAATATGCATCAGGAATCCTTCGCCTCGGATCCTCAGAATGAAGGTCTCTATAAGGAATCTGCTTATCTGGCCTTCCGACCAGGGTTGATCAGCGACCAGATGAGCAAGAGTGGAACTGTGACGGACTCGATGACGATTGGTGAGTACCTCACGTACACTATTGCCTTCACCCAACCGAGCGAGTCCACGCTTTACAACCCGACGGTCATCGATACCTTGGACGCTGGTTTCCACTATGTTCCAGGAACTCTGGTTGTAGGGGGTCAACCAATGACGCCCACCATCTCCGCTGGCGACAATGGTGCGGAGGTCGTGATGTGGGAGATGGGTACGATCACCACGGGAGGTAGTCCCCAGGTCATCGTGGCGACCTATCGCGCGCTCTTGGATGGCATCGGCACCGATGCGGCGTTTGCCTTTGGGGACGGGGGTAGAGGCGAGAACTCGGCGGTGCTTTCCTGGCTTGCGAATCCTGGTGATTCGGCGAGCACGCAATCCGCTGAGATTGGGGTCTATGAGGTAGATGTCATTGAGCCGAATGTGGAAAATCTCAGAGCGTTCAATAATGGTCAGGAAACTTTTTACAAAGGGCAGACCGCTCCATTTGCCATTGAGTTCCGAGTAGACGACAGAAATGCTCCGGCGTATGATGTTGAAATTTGTCAGGAATTGCCGCCAGGGGTAGTTTTTGAGTACGAAGAGTCCTACACTCAGGGGACATGTGGATCCGATTATGTCTCCCCGGCGCCTGGAGCAATGGGAACCATTTGTTGGACCATTGACAAAGTCTGCGCTGACGATGATACGAAAATCTTGGAATATGTTGTCAGCTTCGGTGAAGGGATTTTAGCTGGCTCCTACGCACCGGAAACTTTCGTCAAGGAGTTTACCAGCTTACCTGGCTATGATCTAGATGAGCGGCGATACAGTGAGGTGATTGAGCTAGAGAGTGTCGCGTGCGACGGTGGAAATTGCCCGTTCACGGTTCGAGGCCTAGGCATCAGTCAAACATCTCATCCAGCGAGTGTTAACCCCGGTGATGTGCTGACGTACACGATTGCTTACTCCAACACGACGCCGCCACAACCGGGTATCGCTGTCACCTATACCGATCTGAGCATCGTCGATATCTACGATCTGCACTTGACTGTATTGAATGCTGGGGGCGCGACCCATGACAGTGGCTCCCTTACTTGGAGTGTTCCGCCGGTGACGCCGGGTGCGTATCACGAATTGACCTTCACAACGCAGGTGGAGGCGGTGCTCCAAGGGGTTTACGAGTTGACCAATACGTTGACGTGGAACTCGGCGCAGACGCCGCCGGCCACAGATACGCTGAGGACGCCGGTCGAGGTGGCGCGTCCTTCGCTTGATTTGACCTCGCCGGTGACGCAGACGTATGCCGGTGAGACCTTGATCTATACCATCTACTACACCAACACTGGCTCGGCTGCGAAACCTTACACTTTCACCTTTGATTACGACGACCACGTGACCTACAGCTCCGTCGTGGACTCGGTTGGCACGCTGAGTGAGGTTAGCCCCACCGCCTTTGTGGATTCCTCTGTTGATCCAGGTGGTATTTCCCGCACGCTAGAGATCGCGGTCCTGGTGGATGAACCGTTGCCCTACGCTCTGGAAGATTTGATGTCCAATGTGACCGTCGAAAGTCCTGGCGCAGATTCTGATTCGGATAGCTTGATGACCGATCTGTTGCGCCCGAGATTCGATCCGTTCAATAAAACTGCTAGCATCGAGGTTGCGCCAGAAGTGGCGGGTACGGGCTATAAATATAGCTTTGAATTGGTCAACAGCGGGGACCTGACGGCGACGAACTGCATTCTGACAGATACCTGGGATGCGAACTTGGTGTGGGATACGGCTAATAACGATTGGGTGAGAGTCGGTGCCGGTGAGAATTCGGCTAATCCCATTCCCGCCTATAACAATTTTGATATTGCTCCTGGTGAGGCGATTAGTATACCAGACCTGCAAATTGAAATTGGTACGCTTTCGGATAACTACGAGAACTTCGTGGCAATTTCCTGTGACCAAGTGAATAAGGTGCCCATGGCCAAGCACGATCTGTGGGCTGCGAGTGTTGAGACCTACAAGACTTTGCTGAATGATGTCATCGCGTTCCCAGGTCGAGAAGTACGCTATCGCATCTCCTACACGAATACGGCTGGAACGTTTACTGGGCCGGTCATCACGGATACGTTGCCCTCGGAGTTGGATTTCGTGGGGTGTTCAGAACCCGGTGATTGGGTCTGTGAACATAACGCTGGAGTGGTGTCGTGGGTGCAGAGTGACGATGTGTTGAATCCCGTTGAAAGTACCGGAACTCTTGAGGTCTGGGGAACGGTCAGCACAGATCCGGCCGATGAAGGGATGTGGATTACTAACACCACCGCCAGCGATTCTTCGGTTGGTGAGGTACCTTATCGACCCGGCACGGTAGATTTCGTCACGCGCATTTCGCGCCCGCGATTTACCCTAACCCAGTCGTTGGCGATGGTCAATCAGCCGCCACACAACAACGTGGCGCCAGAGGATACCATCCGATATCAATTCACCTACAAGAATCGCGGCACCGCCGAGGCGTTGAACGTCGTCGTGGAAGCAACCCTGCCCACCGAGGTCGTGAGTCATAAGAGTGGCGGCACCCTCGACGGCGACACCGTCACTTGGGATGTGGGCAATCTTGATCCTGGCGAAGAGGGCGCCTTGAGCTTGATCGTCGAGGCGAACGATGTGGCTGACGGCTCATTGGTCACGTTTGACGCTGGCGACATCACCATCTACTCGGATCGCATTCAAGACGGTGATACAGACGCCGAAACTATCTATGCCTATCCGCTGGATGCGATGATCAATGATCACGCGATCGCGGTGAGCAAGACGGCCGATTACACCACGCTGAACACAAACGATCTTCTGACGTACACCATCCATTACACCAACGTCGGTGGGGGCCTATTGCACAGCATCGTCATCTCAGATATCCTGGATGCCAATCACCTCGAAGCCATTGAGGCGCCAGGTTGTACCCATACCCACGACTTTGATGGCACGACCGGCGGTACGATTCGCTGCTCGGTGGATGATCTAGATCAGGCGGATAACAGCGGCTTGGTTTACATCGTCGTGCAACTCAGTGGGATGACGGGGGATCCCTCCATCTCGAATACGCCGTGGGCTTACACACAAGAAACCGGATGGCAAGAGGGCACCCCGCTGATCATCGGGGGCGAACCGCCTAGTAATCTTGCGATCAACATTCTTAGCCCAGATACTCCTCCACCTTATGAGGCGCCTCAAGTGGTTGAGCTTTTCGGGGAGGTTGGGGCTGGAACTGAGCCAGTGACGCTAGATTGGGATTTTGGGAATGGGCAAACTGCTTTTGGAAAGGACCCAGGATTCAACAATGCGATCACCACCACTTACAACCTCAGCGGCACCTACACCGTGGTGATGACTGCGACCAATGTTGCCGGTGAGGCCGTCGCGACGACGGTCATTACAGTCACCGGTGAGCCGGAGGTCGATGTTACGCCTGCGGCCATCACGGAATCCGAGTTGGAGGGATACACGGCCTTCACCAAGACCTTCACCATCTCCAACACCACTGCGGCGACCGATCGCTTGAACTGGGAAGTCGCAGACCCTGCGGCCGCGTGGCTCTCAGTGCAATCGCCGATTACGTCGGGAGCGCTGTTGCCGGGCGAGGCCGCCCAGGTGGTGATGCATATCGCCGCTGGGCTGACCGCAGGTGAGCACACCAGCGATATCATCGTCACGAGTAACGATGTTGATGTGACGGTCCCGGTGACCTTCACCGTCGAAGCTGATACTGAACTCAACGTCACACCTGATGCCTTCGCCGAGAGTACCAATGCAGGTGCCGCCGCGTTTACTCGCCCGCTGACCCTCACCAATGGAGGTACAACAGCGGTGAACTGGACGGTCGCGATCGCGCCGACCGTCGATTGGTTGGAGGTAACGCCCATTAGCGGCACCATCCAGGCTGGGGCACAAAGTGTACTGACGGTGACCTTCGATGCTCAAGCTGTCGATCTAGGATCCGAAACCTTCGTCTCCCTTGTCGCCGACATCATCATCACGGGTGGCGGCGCGGACATCCCCGTACCTGTCACCTTCGAGATCACCGAGGCGAGCAACAAAGTCTTCCTGCCGCTGGTGGTCAAGCAGTAAGCTGTACAGTAGCAGAGAAATCAAGGCTGGGAGGTTGCCCCTCCCAGCCTTTTTACGTCTCTATTGAATGAAGGGAATCTCTGGATTCCTAGTAGCATCTCTCAAAACCTTAGTAAGGTTTGAGGCAATCCTTAGTAAGGTTTAGGACAAACCTTACTAAGGAATTTCATATCCTTACTAAGGTTCTTTAGTCTTCCTGCCAGCAGGGGTTAATCAGAGGCAGAGAACGTTTTGGCTTCCTATTCTTATCTTTTTCTTCATCAAGTGAGACAAAACTGCCCAGGTGCGGTTTGTGTCTTTTTGGGGGGAGGGCATCATATTTCTCAAAGGAGTCATATTGCGTAATGCCTCGTGCTTTCCAAAACACAAACCGCACCCATTTGCTAAACGGGCTGGGTTGTGATAGACTTATTTTTGAGAGGATGACCACAGGTTCGTTTTCGTTATGTGAAATGGAGTGAAGTTGTGAGCAAGCCAGTGAAATTGCTGATGATGTGGGATATCAAGCCGGGGCAGGAAGAGCCGTATTTCGACTTCATCACCCAGGAATTCCCGACCAATTTACAACACGGCGGGCTACAACTCACCGAGGCCTGGTACACCGTCTATGGCAACTGGCCCCAGGTGCGGATGGGTTTCGTTACAGCGGATTTGCAGACGTTGGAGCAATTTTTAGAATCCGAGTTGTGGGTAAGAATGCGCAAGGAATTATCCAAATTCATTATGGGATATCGACAGAAGGTCGTCCCTGCGCGGGGGAGTTTCCAGTTGTAACGTGATTCAAAAGCTCAAAGCTCAAACAATTAAAGCCGGCATCTCATCTATTAAATGAGATGTCGGCTTTTTGGGAATTTGAGGCAAATTGACTGGGAAAACTGTTCTGGGTGCCCTGGATTGGAATTGCTTCGTTTGCCTTTTTTGATGCCCGGTAGGCGAAGCGATGAAGAAGATGGCCAGCTTTTTTACAATGCTTCCCTTTTGATCAGTGACCGCAACGTCGCCAGGTTCTCACGGTCCTTGACCGCGTCCTTCCCCTTGGGCGTCTCCAAAATGCCGGGGATCTGCGCCAAGCGAGGATCGTTGAGCAGGTGTCCAAATGCAGCGGCGCCAAGTTTTCCCTCTCCGATGTGAGCGTGCCGATCCTTGTGGCTGCCCAGGGGATGGCGACTGTCGTTGAGATGCACGACCTGCAACCGATCCAAGCCCAGCGCTTGATCGCAGGCTGTCATCGTCGCTTCGTAGCCTGCCTTGGTACGCAGGTCGTAGCCGGCCGCGAAGACGTGGCAGGTGTCGAAGCAGATGCCCAGGCGCTCGTGCTCTTT
>JAAAOZ010000156.1 GCA_009908585.1 Chloroflexota bacterium | reverse complement strand
GATTACATCGCCTACACGGCTACACTGCGATGACAATTTCCACCGCCTCCTCTGCACAGGCGATGCTGCCGTTGCGCCAGCGCACCGCCAGGATGTGTTCCGCCATTCGAGGCAACATCGCCGCAGGATGGACGGCGTAGGTGCGGGAGCACGGGGTGACCAAAATTAATGTGACCTCCCCCGCGCGCGGGCCGGATGTCACCTCGAAGCCCCAATGCTCGAACAAATGAACGGCCTCTTGATAGGATAATTCACTCATCAGAAGATCTCGACGTCCCAATAATGACAAATCCCACGAATCCCCCTAAAATCAAAAGATGTGGACAGCGGAGGCCTTGAAAGCCAGGTGCACTGCCGCTCCCTCTCGGAGCCTCATCTCCTCCCGCGAGCGGCGGGTGATGACGCAGGTGAAGTCCGGCGGCGCGTTGACCGTGACGTAGATCAGCGTGCCGCGATCGGCGATCTCCATGACGTGGCCCCGGAAACAGTTCCGCGCGCTGGAATGGATCGGCTCCCGCGAGAGGATGATATCCTCCGGCCGGATGGAGGCCTGCACCGCGCCGGTGAGATCGGTCACGACGGCCATCTTCAACGCCTGATCCTCGACGGTCTTTGAAGCCTCGAAGATGAACGTCTTGGCGCCGGTCCCGTTCTCATCCGTTTCTTCCGCGATGGCGCCGGCGAAGATATTGCGCACGCCGACGAAGCGGGCCACGAATTCGGACGCGGGGCGCCGGAAGATGTCCTCCGGCGTGCCCACCTGGACGATGCGCCCCTGGTTCACGACGGCGATGCGGTCGCCCAGGGCCACGGCCTCCTCAAAATCATGCGTCACGTGGAGCGTGGTGGTGCCCAGTTGCCGGTGGACGCGGGCCAGTTCCCGCTGTAGAGATTCCCGCGTCTCCGGGTCGAGCGCGCTGAGCGGTTCATCTAAGAGCAGGACGCGCGGCTTGATCACCAGCGCCCGCGCCAGCGCCACCCGCTGCTGCTCGCCGCCGCTGAGCGTCTTCGGGCTGCGATGGAGCAGGTGATCGATGGCTAACATCCGACTGACCTCATCGACTTGCTCCGCGATATCCACCTCATTTTCCTGCGCCGATTTTCTCCTGATCAGCTTGCCCAGGCCGGAGGGGCGCTGGATATTCAGCCCGAAAGCGATATTTTCGGCCACGTTCAGGTGGGGGAAGAGCGCGTAAGCCTGATACACAAACCCGATACCCCGACGCTCCGGGCGGAGGTGAGTGATCTCCTCGCCATCGAGCAGAACGCGCCCCCGCTGGGGCTGATACAGGCCGGCGATGGTCTCCAACAACCCCGTCTTGCCGGCGCCCGTCGGGCCGAGGACGACGAAATACTCCCCGGCGGCGATGTCGAGATCGATCTCGCGCAGGTGAAACTCCCGCAAATCGACCCACAGGTCTCTGATCTGCACAGCTCCTGAGCTTTTCATGCCTGGTTCCTCAGGAATTCGCCGGGTGCAATTGTACTATCCTCACCCGCAACCCAGTAACGACGCGAAAAAGGTCTGTCATCCCCACAAACACACAAGTCTTCGCTGCTCTTAGGGCTGCTTAGGGACGTGTCCGGCAAAAACCAAAAGACCCTCATGCCCTATCCTCCTGCGCGATCAGCCGTAACGCCACGAAGGTCATTAAACAGATGAGGATGATGAGCGTCGCCACCGGGCGGGCGTAATCCAGCCCGTAGGACTCGAAGCGCTCGTAGAGCAACACCGGCGCGATCATCGGGTGATAGGCTAAGATCACCACGGCGCCGAACTCGCTCAGGCCCCGCGCCCACATCAGGATCATGCCGGAGAGGATGCTGCGCCAGGCCAGGGGAAACGAGACGCGCCAGAAGGTCTGCCACGGTGAGGCGCCCAACGTGCGCGCCACGCGCTCCAGGCGCGGATTGACGGCCTCGAAGCCCTCGCGGGCCGAATCGACCAGGAACGAGAGGCTGACGAAGAGCATCGCGATGACGATGCCCGGCGCGGCCGAGACGAACTTCAGCCCGATCAGGCCGAACGCCCGGCCCAGCAACGACCGCCGCCCAAAGACCATCAACAGCGCGATGCCGGCCGCCGAGTGTGGCACGACGATGGGCACGTCGACGATGCCCTCGATCAATCGCTTGCCCGGAAAATCGGCGCGGGCCAGCAGATAGGCCAGCGGCACGCCAAAGAAGAAGGCGACGACCGTCGCTAAGGCGGAGCTGTACAGCGTGAGGAGAATCGCGCTGCGCACCTCGGCCTCCAGCAGCGTCTCCCAGATGATGGTGGGATCGGAGCTGGTGACCGTGCGCAGCAGCGGCCACGCGACGAAGAAGATGAGCAGAGCACCCAAAAGGGCAAAAAGGACGTACATACGATTGGTAAATAATTTTCTCATGGATAACACTTCCTAAAAAACAAAGGGGATGCGAGGGCAGGACAGCGCAATGAACAGAAAGATGCCCCTACCCTCGCATCCGAAAACGGCTACGTCAAGCTAATGAGAGACGGTTACTATCACGGCTCTCCAGGAATTCGCCGGGGGCAATCTTACTATCCCCATCCGCAACCTAGTAACGACGCAAAAAAGGTCTGTGATCCCCACAAACGCGCAAATCTTCGCCGCTTTTAGGGCTGCTTAGAGGGTTGTCCGGCAAAATCCAAAAGACCCACTATCACAAAGTATTCGCCATTGCGCCGCGCCGATGGTTGAAACCCTCGTCTGATATCCAAAGTGCGTTAAAACGCACTGAGGCTGCTTTTTAAGCGGTTTTTCAACCCGTTTCTAACGGGTTTTGTATATCAGCCTCGAATTCATTCGTAGGCGGGCCAAGCGGCGGAAACTTTAAGATGCTAGCAGAAACGCAGACTATTCGATGTCCCCCTTGAGCTGGGGAACGATGATCTCATCCTGTACGGCCTCAGTCGGACGCCTCGATGCTGACCACGTCCTTGACCCAGAACGATCCGTCCATGCCGGCCATCGCCATGCGCAGGCTGCCCTCGTCGAAGGCGACCAAGCAGTCCTCGCAGGTCTTGGCATCCATGCTCGCCAGATCAACAGCATAGCCATCCGAGGCGACGAAGGTCAGTGTCTCTCCGGTGGGATTAGCGGCCGCCAGGATCTTGCTCAGCCGCACGCCTTCGTAGGTTTGCTCCCCTTTCTTGGGATGCTCGACAGCGACCTCTTCCACGCCCATTGCCTCCAGATCGGCCATGGAGAGCGAGAGTTCCTTCCCCACCGCGCCGGTGACGCTCAACGCGACCTCGTCGCCGGCCGAGGGTGCGGCGGCCGCCGGCTCGACCTGATCCTGAAGCGCGTCCGGCAGTTGGTCCACATCGGGGGAGACGGCCGGCACGATGGGCGGCTGGCCCTGCGCTTCCATAATCGCTTGGCCTTCGGGGCCGAGCAGGAACTCGACGAATTCGACGGCCAGCTCGGGGCTGGGAGCGTTGCTGGGGATCGTCACGCCGTAGACGATGGGCTTCCCGTTTGTCGTGATGGTCTCGCCCGGCTCGGAGCCGCTCAACTCCACCTCCGCCTGGCTGTAGAAGTCGGCGTGCTCGACCATGCTGAGGTTGATCTCCTCGGGCAATTCGACGAAGTTAAGCCCGTGCTGCACGGCGACCGAGCGATACTCGAAGGCGTAGTCCATGTCGCCGGATTCCAGCAGCGCGATCAACTCGACGGACTTGGGCCGGACGTTCTCCGGCGGGCAGTTCTCGTCCAGCTTTTCGTACAGCCCCGGCTCGTCGTAATGCTTCTCCGCCAGTTGCCAGACCATCAGCGTGCGGTAGCCGCAGGGATCGGCGTCCGGCTCGGAGTGCCCGTAGATCACGCCCTCGCGGGGCAGCACCTCGTACCAATTGTCGCTGTTGATCTCATCGGCGAACTTCGCCTCGTCGGTGTACGCAATGACCATAGTGTTGCGCGCGAAGCGCACGTTCCAATCGGCGAAGTCGGGGATCAGTAAGTTGTCGATCACGGTGTAGTCGGCGGACATCACCAGATCCGCCTGGCGGCCCAGCTCACTGACCTTGCGGGCGGTGGTGCGGCTGCCGGCGGCCTCGGTCTCGAAGGTCACGTTCGGATGCTCTTCCTGAAAGGCCTTGGACAGCTCATCGACGGGTACGGTCAAGCTGCCGGCGTGGAAGATGACCAATTTCCCTTCCGATCCGCCCGCTTCGGGTTCAGATGTCGCCTCGGTCGGCGCCGGTGTGGGCGTCGTTTGGCCGCAGCCGACCACCAGCGCTAAGATGGCAATCAGGGTCGTCAGGGTCCAGAATAATCGGGTAAACGACGCAGTACCAAGGGCTGGAAATGCACGAGATTTCACGCCAAGCGATTTAGCGCCCGCATCAACCCCAGCTTCGTTTGCCTTGAACTTGGTTGAGCACGCTCCGGGGCACCTAAGGTGATTTTCCCAGTCGATCTGCTTCGAATTTCCTAAACGTTTGCTATTCACAGGATTTTCCTCCTCTAGTTTACTACTTGAACGAAATTTCAGATGGTTCGGGTGTTTTTCTAATGGTTAGGCAAGTTGGGACAATCGCCTTCTATAATGAAGAAACATCACCTCCTTAACTGATCTTTGGGGGATTGGAGACACAAAAAAAAACGACGCCCGCATAGAAAGACGCGAACGTCGATGTTTTGATCGTCCATTCCCCTTTCCAAATGCGGGAGGTGTAGCTATTTCCGGCTATACCCTATCGCCCAATCCCCCATAGGCACAGCCCTTAGGGAGCGTGGGTCGGAGAAAGTTCTTATGTGATTGTAGACCGCTACAGCGATATTATATATCCTCTAATGATTTGTGCAATCGGCTGGAGAGGTTTTAAAGGCTGGGTAGTGGTTAAACTTGACTGATGGTTTCACAATAAAGCCTCTCCACCACCCCGGGGCAACTCCAACCACCTTAATCCTGAACTTTGGGAGGACACTCGATTCACGTGTCGCGAAACGTCCGCTTCGCCGGGGATGGGACGCTGGCCGGCGCGAGCTTGACCTCGATCTGGAGCGCGCCCGCTTTCACCGCCTGCGCGATGTCGGGCAGCGAGAGCAGTGCGTCCCGCGCCTCGGACGCCGCCTCGCCGCCTCGATGCGCCGCTATCGTCACCGTCAGTTGGGCTGGATCGGGGGCGAACGCCGCCGCGAAATCCACCACGCCGGCGATGGGGAAGATCGCCTCGTCGAGGGCCGATAGTGGGAGCGGGCTGCCGCCCACATCGATCACGTTGTCGCGCCGGTGGGTGACGTGCGCCAGCGTCTTGAGCGCCGTCCCGCACGGGCACGGGCCGGGGAGGAAGCGCCCCACGTCGCCGGTGCGATAGCGGATCAGGGGCATGCCGCGCCGCGTGAGCGTCGTGAAGACGATCTCGCCCCGCTCGCCGTCCGGCAGCGGCGCGCCGGTGTGCGGATCGATGACCTCGACGTAGAGATCGGCCTCGCGGAGATGGTAGCCGCGCCGCGTCGCGCAATCGACCCCGCCGCCCAGCCCCATCTCGGTCATCCCGTAGTGATTGTAGACCGTGCAGCCCCACGCTGCCTCGACAGCTTTCACGATAGCGCGCGGGACGTGATCCGTGGTGAGCAGGGCGAAGCGGAGCGCCAGGGCCTCGGGCTGCGCGGGCGCGCGCGCCAACGCCAACACCTGCGACGGGATGCCGACCAGTCCCGTCGCCTGGGTGTGGGCCATCGTAGCCAACGTCTCGGCGATGTCCCGCACCGGGCCGTGACGGATGCCCTCCGCGCCCATCCGCGCCAGCGCCTGCGCCAGCAGATCGCCCACGCTGCCGGGCCGCGCGCACGGCAGGAGGATCAGCACGCGGTCGCCGGGCTTGGTGAAGGTGGACATCCCCACCTGGAAGAAATCTACGGTGAGTTCCTGATCCTCGGCGGTGAAGTAGAGGCGCTTGGGCGCGCCCGTCGTGCCGGAAGTGTCCAACGTCACCACCCGCGCGATCTCGCCCTGCGAGACGCAGACGAAGCGCAGCGGG
>JAAAOZ010000263.1 GCA_009908585.1 Chloroflexota bacterium | reverse complement strand
TTCGATCAGTTGCCCCAACGTGGTGATGCCGCGCCGTCGCTTTAGATCCTGAAGCATCCGCTCCAAGACGCCCCACGTGGCTTGCACGTCGCTCAACGCCCGGTGGGTTGGCGTGGTCTTCACGTCCAACGCGGCGACGACGGCGGACAGGCTGTTGCGAGGCAGATGATAAGCGCGGCGCGTCAGGGCCAGGGTGTCGATCACGGGGTTGTTAGGGATGGGCTGACGGGCAATCTCGAGTTCCGCGACCAAGAAGCCCAAATCAAAGGGCGCGTTATGAGCGACCAACACCGCGTCCTTGAGCACAGCCAGCAACGGGCCGGCGATTTGGTCAAAGGGCGAAGCGCCCCGCAGCATCTCTGATGTGATGCGATTGACGCGAAAGGCTCCCGGTGAGACGTCGCGACCTGGATCCACCAACGCTTCAAAGCGCTCCAATTCCACGCCGTTACGCACCCGTAAACATCCCACCTCGCAGATGCGATGACCGTAGGTCGGATCTAGACCGGTGGTCTCGACGTCAAAGATGGCAAAGGTCGTTTTGGATAACGGTTGACGAGGATCGATATGGACGGACGAGTCAACGCCAGATTTGTTCATGCTAATGCTTCCATTCCCGCGTCACTGCTAACAACTCACAAAAAATCGTAGCGAAAAAATGTCGCTACGATCGGAAAGGGTCTCGACACAAAAAGTCACGCCTGCGTCGCTTCTTCGGACGTCTCTTTTTCATTCCCGTTCAAAAAGCCGAAGCCTGGTTCCAGCATGTGAAATTCCAATTCCAGCAAATAGTTGAGCACCGTGCGCAGGAGAATCGTCGCGGCCAACAGCAGGATATCATTCCATGTGGGAGATATGGCCGTCTTCAAAATATCCGCCGCAACCTGGAACTCCAATCCCATCACCAGACTTTGGCCAAATTCGGCGCGCAATCGATCAAAATCATGATTACCCGGCTTCCAAAAACGCCTAAGATAAACCCAGATGCTGCGAAACGCCCCCGTAAGAATTGTGAAGGCGCCAAAGGCCTCCACAATCGCGACGCCATACTCCAACAAAACCCTGAGCAGTTCACTTTCCATGTTGCTTTCCCATGATGTTAGAAGCTATGTTAGACGCCAACAACGCCACCCCTCCCTATTAAGATCAACCCTCTAGGGAGGGGTGACGCGCATTATTTGGATATGCGACCGCAAAGCTTTTTAGCCGCGCCGTCGCAGGAACGCCGGGACGTCGATATTATCGCGGTCGACCGCCCCGGCCGAGAAAATATCCTGGGATTCCATCCGCCGCTGCCGCTTCGCGCCTGCTTGCTCAGCGCTGCTTGGCTCGCCATCGAAGCCCGTGGCGATGACGGTGATGCGGACGTCTTCCTCTTGCATATCGGGGTCGATCACCGCGCCGAAGATCAGGTTGACGTCGGGGTGCGCGGTCTCGCGGATGATGGAGGCGGCCTCGTTCACCTCGTACAGCGTCAGGCTGTCGCCGCCGGTGATGTTGAAGAGGATACCCCGCGCGCCATCGATGGTGATATCCAAGAGCCGACTGGAGATCGCCTGCTGCGCGGCCTCAATCGCGCGATTTTCGCCCTCGGCGCGCCCGACGGCCATCAACGCGGCGCCGCCCTCTTCCATAATGGCGCGCACGTCCGCGAAGTCCAGGTTGATCAGGCCGGGCACCGTGATGACCTCGGTGATGCCCTGGATGCCTTGGCGCAGCACGTCGTCCGCGACGCGGAAGGCCTGCGTGAGGCTCATCCGCTTCTCCGTGATCTCCAGAAGACGATCATTGGGAATGACGATCAAGGTATCGACGACCTGCTTCAACTCCTCGATGCCCTCCACAGCGACGTTGCTGCGCTGCGAGCCTTCGAAGGTGAAGGGGCGCGTCACCACGCCGATGGTCAGCGCCTTGATCTCCTCCTTGGCGATCTGCGCGATCACGGGCGCGGCGCCGGTGCCGGTGCCGCCGCCCATCCCGGCGGTGACAAAGACCATATCGGAACCTTGGAGCACCTCGCGGATCTCGTCCTCGGATTCCTCGGCGGCTTTCTTCCCCTCGGAAGGATGACCACCCGCGCCCAATCCTCGCGTCACGCCATCGCCAATGCGCAAGCGCTTGGGCGCATCACAGAGCATCAGAGCTTGGGCGTCGGTGTTCACCGCGATGAAATCCACGCCCTGAAGCCCCTCTGCAATCATCCGATTGACGGCATTACTGCCCCCACCGCCAACACCAACGACTCGAATCTGAGCAAAATTTTCTCCCTGAGCAACGGCCATTTTAGAACCTCCCTCATCCGATTCGTATAATGTCTGATATGTTCGCATATCCATGTCAATCCTCCCCATCTCAACTTGCTAAATAAAGCCTATCCAAAAACACCCCTCCATTCGCCTCACGGAGCGCCTTACCCCGGGAACAATGTCCTGAGCCACGGCCACCAACGCTTCCACCAGGGGGATTGCAAGGCGCGCCGCCCTCCTCCCACATCGGCGTCCAACTCACCAACCCCACCGCGACGGCGGCATCGGGATTCGACACCTGATCCGTCAAGCCGGAGATGTTACGGGGCACGCTCACCTGCACGGGCAACTCGAATATCTCACGGGCCAGATCGCACAGGCCGGGCAGTTGCGCCGTGCCGCCGCACAGCACCAATCCCGCCGGCAACAATCCATCATAGGCGGAGCGCTTGATCTCCTGCTGGACATTCTCCAACATCTCCTCGCAGCGCGCCTGGATGATCTCCGCCAGCTTCCAGCGCGGCACCGCCACCGGACTTTCATCCCCGTAGGGCGAAATGGTAAAGCGCTCATCCTCTGCCACCTGGGCGGCTATCGCGTGTCCGTGCTTCAGCTTGACCTGCTCGGCGACCTCCGGCGGCAAACGCAGGCCGATGGCGATGTCGTTGGTGATGTACTCCCCGCCCATCGGCAGCGAGCGCGTGTGCCACACCGTCCCTTCGATGAAGATGGCGATGTCCGTGGAGCCGGCGCCGATGTCGACGAGCACCACGCCCATCTCCTTCTCCGTCTCCGAAAGGACGGCGCGCCCGGCGGCCAAGCTCGTTAGGATCAGCTCGCTGACCTCGACGCCGGCGCCCTCGACGCACTTGGTGAGGTTTTGCAGCGCCGTGCTCGCGCCCATCACCACGTGGGCCTCGACCTCCAGTCGGAACCCGTGCATCCCCAGAGGATTGCGCACGCCCTCTTGCCCATCGACGGTGTACGTGCGCGGCAGGATGTGCAGCAGTTCTTGGTTTTGAGGCAGCACGATGGCGCCGGCCGCCTCCAAGACCCGGTCGACGTCATCGGGCGTGATGCCGCGATCGCGGCGGGCGACGCCGACGACGCCCTGACTGTTCCGCGAGTTGATGTGCGCGCCCGTCACGCCGACGTAGGCCCGCTCGATCTGATAGCCGGAACTCTGCTCCGCCCACGTGACCGCCTCCAAAATCGAGTCCGTCGCCTCCGTCACATTGACCACGACGCCCTTTTTGATGCCCCGCGCGGGCACCTCGCCCACACCGACGATGCGCGTCCGCTCCTGCTCATCGATTTCGGCGACCAAGACCAAGATGCGATGACTCCCAATATCAATGCCAACAACGGATCGTTCCACTACACTCCTCCCTTCCGGGCTGCGTGAATAGGTCGGCGCCGCTGAGAACCGTACATCAACCGTCCACGGGAAAATTTTCCGCTCTGCAAGATCCTCAATCAATGCCTGATAGATCGCCCATCGCGACGCCATCTCCGGGCCGGCGCCGAAGGCAACGCGCCGCCCCTCCTCATCCACCCAGATCAAGCCGCGTTCCGGCAGATAGCCCAAACGATCACCGGGAACCCCTAGGTCAATCAGGGCCGTCACGCCTGTCAGAATATCCTCTGGGACACGGCCCTCCTTCAGCGCGGGCAGCGGGCCGTGGATGATAGGCAAGCCAGTGCGGCTCTCCCGCGCGGCGAAGACCACACCATCCGCGTCCACCCACTTCACGCCAGCCTCCGATTCCCAGATCAGCGCCGGCTCACGCTCGGTGACGTGAATCATGCAGTGCGCGGGGAAACGTCGGCAGGTAGGCTCGGCGGAGGTGATGCCGGGCACCGCTTCCAAAATCTTCTCAGCAGCGGCGTCCGTATCCAGCCAAAAAGTGTGCCATCCCAGCAAGTCCGAGGCCAACGCGACATCGTAGGCCAACGTGTTGGAGGAGGCATTTATCACTTCCAAATCCTCGCCCATCACATACCAGCGCCCATCTAACCACACCCACAAAGCCAGCGCTAAGGTCACCACCAGGAGCGCCACCCATTTCCAATGGAGATTGCGAAGAGAACGACGAACGGCGCGGCGCGTCTTGCGCTTCGTTGCAGCTTGGGGTTGCGCCCCCAACAGAGCGGTCGTGCGATAATAATTGCGCTGCTTTTTCCTCTTCATCCTCACCCTCCCCTCGCCTCCCATAGATAACCTAAGATAACCTATGACGGGCCTGCTCTCTAAGATTACGTAAAATGAAAAATGTGATGAGTCTGCCGCTTAGCCTTTACGCATTACGCAATACGAAATACGTTCTATGATTTCAAGCTATTCCTGCGTTGCAGACCTATACACCCGCTCCGAACGTGCGTTCTCCGCGTGGCGATCCAACGCCAGATCGATCAGCCAATCCAACAAACGCTCATAGGGGATGCCGGACGCCTCCCAAAGTTTGGGGTACATGCTGATGGTGGTGAAGCCGGGAATGGTGTTGATCTCGTTGAGATAGATTTCGCCCGTCGGGTCGCTCAACAGAAAATCCACGCGCGCCATACCCGCGCCGTCGATGACGCGATAAGCCTGCACCGCCATCTCCTGAATCTCTTTGATCTGCGCCTCATCCAAGGACGCCGGGATCAACAGATCGGAGGCGTCCTCGCCCGTGTCCAGATATTTGGCCTCGTAGCTGTAGAACTCACGGCTGGGGATGATCTCGCCCGGCGCCGAGGCGCTCGGCTCCTCGTTGCCCAAGACGCTCACTTCGATTTCCCGCGCTTCCGGCACAGCAACCTCCACCAGCAGGCGGCGATCATAGCGCGCGGCCTCGTCGAGGCCCTGGCGCAGCTCCTCGCGATTATGGCATTTGCAAATCCCTACGCTGGAGCCTAAGTTCGCGGGTTTGGTAAAGACGGGATAGCCCAATTCGGCCTCGACCTTGTCCAACAGCGCGTCGGGATCGGCCTCCCAGCGGCGGCGCGTCGACCAGACGTAGGCGGGAATGGGCAGGCCGTGCGCCTGCACCACGGCCTTGAACGCGATCTTGTCCATTGCCAGCGCGGAGTTGAGCACGCCGCCGCCCACGTAGGGCACGCCGGCCAATTCCAACAACCCCTGCACCGTGCCATCCTCACCGAAGGTGCCGTGCAACACGGGGAAGACCACGTCCACGCGCGAGAGCGCGGCCAACTGCTGAGCGTCGGCGCCATTCTCGACCAGCGGGGCGTCCGAGGCGTCCTCGATTTTCTCCACCTCGCCGGCGCCGGCCCACAACCCCTTCTGCGAGGGATCGGCGAAGATCGCGGCGTGCTGCGTCGATTCGAAGGCCTCCTGCTCCAGCGCGTGCATCGGGTCCTCGCCCGTGATCCACGCGCCCTCGCGCGTGATCCCCACAGGGATAATCTCGTACTTCTCGGGATCCAACGCCGACATCACGGACCGCGCCGACATAATACTCACCTCGTGCTCGCCCGACCGGCCTCCGAACAGCACCGCCACTTTGATCTTTTCCGTCATATTCCCTACCTTAATCTAACTCTGGATGCATTTGTGTTAACATTGCGTATCAAATTCGCCGGAATCTCACCTAAAACCGCCGTGATTCCTCCGGCAGCAGCTCAATCTCCGGCTCCAGCCACACGTCGAACTGCTGTTGGACTTGGGTCTGCACCACGCGGATCAGCGCACGATAGTCGGCGGCGGCGCCGCCCTCCGCATTGATCAAGAAATTCGCGTGCTGCTCCGAGACCTTGATCCCGCCGATCT
>JAAAOZ010000119.1 GCA_009908585.1 Chloroflexota bacterium | reverse complement strand
CCGTCGCCCCCTCGGCGATCAAATCTCGATAAGCCGCCAGAAATTCCTCCGGCGGGGGGGCGGCGGTCTGCGAGCGGCCCTCATGACGCTCCCACTCGCGATAGAACCAGGCGGGATCCAGCGACGCATCCGCTAAGTAGCTTTCTCCCCCCAAGATCACGTAAATTGGAACGACCTGAATGCCCAACCGCTGAGCCAAATCCCAAGGGAGGTCCGAGACGCTATCGGTGACAACGCGGATCTTTTTCCCTCGCGACGTGAGGGTCACGCCATACCTTCGTAGATGACTAATCCTACCGCGTCTGGTCCTACAAAGGACGCGATGATGGGATCATAAGCGATGATGGGCACCTCTTGATTCGGCAACAACTGCTCCAAACGGCCGTGCAAGCGCATCACCTCATCGCTCGGCTCTGGTTGACTTTGAAAGATCACCATTTTCCGCATCTGCAAGAATTCCGATGCGAATTCCAACAACTTATCCAACGCTTTATCGGAGCGGCGACTCTTCTCCAAGGGCAAAATATCGCCCTCTTCCATCTCCATAAAGGGATGAATGTCCAAGATCGAGCCTAAAACCGCCTGCATCGCGCTGAGCTTCCGGCTCCGATAGAGATAATCCAATGTGTGCGAGACGATCACCACGTAGATATGGGGCATCATCCCACGAATGCGCCGGACGATCTCCGGCAAGGGTAATTCCCCTTGAAGTAGCAACTCACCCGCCCGCTCCACCAACAATCCTAATCCCACAGAGACCGTCTGTGAATCTAAAATGGTGATATCGCAGCGCCCCATAAAATCACGGGCTGCGATTTGGGCGTTGCGCACAACAGGACTAAGGTGCCGCGACGAGAGGATCAACACCATGCGATTGGTGCGGTAAAGCGTCCGCTCGAAGACAGCGCGGAAATCATCCGGCGCCGGGCCGACGATCTCCACAGGATGACGCGCACGTTTCATCTCACGTAATAAATCCAAGTGACCGTAGGTCTGCTGATCGTACATATAGAGTTGCCCACCGATCTTTGCCACAATTGGCAGGGAGATGACGCCTAACTCTCGCAATCGCGAAACGGGAAGATAAGCCGTGCCATCTGTAATGAGTTGAATATGATTTCCAGCCACGCTTACGTACTCCTTTGATTCACTTAGGTAGTTCCAGGATTTAAAATCTCCCCATCTGATGCTCTTTCCTCGAAAAACGGTTCGTTTTCGGGAGCTTTATTTTCTTGGAACGGCCTTATAATTCATTCAATCGACATAATGAAGGGATAATGCGGTTGTCCGCCCGGCACAACCTCAAATTCCAAATTGGGATAGGATTCGGCCAGTTCATCGGCGATCTCCGCGGCCTCTTCCCCATTGACGCCTTCGCCGTAATAGAGGGTGACCAATTCTCGCATCTCAAGGTCAGCCTCCGCCAACAGCCAGAGCAATGCCTCACGCAGAGAGGTGGTGCCCACCACCAACTCATCATCCATCAAGCCGATGATGTCGCCAGCAGATACCTCCACGTTGTTGATCTCCACATCGCGGGTCGCGCGGGTCACCTCGCACGTGAGGACTAGTTTCGCCATCTCCAACATCGCGCTCACGTTGCCATCCAACGTCGCTTGTTGATCCAACGCCAACAGCGCCGAGACGCCTTGCGGGATAGTTCGCGTCGGCACGACGGCGACCTCTTTCTCCTCGCTCACCTCGGCGGCCTGCTCGGCGGCCATTAAGATGTTTTTGTTGTTGGGCAAGATGAGCACCTTATCAGCGGCGACCTGATCGATGGCGTCCAGGATCTCTGCCGTACTGGGATTCATCGTCTGACCGCCCTCGATGATGACGCTGGCGCCCAGACTCCGAAAGACCTCGGATAGCCCCTCGCCAGCCGCGACCACGACGACGCCGATATTCACATCGGCTTGTTGCCCCCCCATCGTTGGTTTAGGTTCCGCACTCGGCCCCATCACGGGATGTTCATCGCGACCGGAGATAAATTCTTGATATTGGGCCTGCATATCCTCAACGACGACATCGCGCAGTGAACCGCATTTCGCGCCATAGCTGATGGGAACGCCCGGATCGGGGACATGAACGTGCACCTTGATGGTCTGTGGATCACCAACGACGAGGGGACAATCGCCCATCGCTTCGATGTTGGCGCAAATCTCCGGCACATTCATATCTTGCCCGACGATCACGAACTGGACATCGTAGGGATAATCGCTATCGAAGTGCAGTTCGCCCGGCCCATGGGGATGGGCGGGCGTCGTTTCCAGATCGACGACGCGCTCCAAGCGATCGCTTTCATTGAGCGGCAGATCATTGAGATGTCGCCACATCCCTTCTAAGATCACGACCAAGCCCTGGCCGCCGGAATCGACCACGCCGGCCTCGCGCAACACCGGCAGCAGCGCCGGCGTCCGCGCCTCGGCGGCCTTCGCCCGCTGCAACATACGATCAAAAACCTCTAATAAGTCCTCCGTCTCCTCTGCAGCGGTCTCGACCTCCTCGGCAACTTCGCGCACGACGGTGAGGATGGTCCCTTCCACTGGCTTGACCACGCCCTTATAGGCCGTATCGGCGGCTGCGCGCATCGCGCGGGCCAGATCATCCACATTCATCTGCATTTTTTCGTCCAATCCCCGCGCAAACCCTCGCCAAATCTGCGAGAGGATCACGCCGGAATTGCCGCGCGCGCCCATCAGCGCGCCGTGGGCCAATTTATTTGCCATGCGCCCAACATGACCCTCCTGTTCATTGTCGATCTCTTTCCATGCTGAATCCATGGTCAAGGTCATATTCGTTCCGGTATCCCCATCCGGCACCGGGAACACATTCAGGGTGTTAATGGCTTCCTGATGTTGCCGGAGCCACAAAAGCGCTGCGTGCACCATCGCTCTGAGATCTTCACCATCCAAAGCGCGCACGTCGGTTACTTCGTAACTAGCCACAATATCCTCCCTACTCCCGATCGCTCACGCGCAAGGCCTGGATGTGTACATTGACCGCCACGACCGGTAACTCCAATGCCTTCTCCACTTGATATTTCACCACGTGCTTGATGCTTTTCGCCACGCTAGAGACACGCGTTCCATATTCTACCACGACATATAGATCAATGGTGATGTGTCCATCCCGAACGACGACCTCCACACCTCGCTTGCGATCCGTGGAAAGCATATCAACCAGCCCGGTAGCGAAGTTCTTGGGCACCGTGCCCACGACGCCATAACACGTCTGTACAGCTTCGCTGACGATGGAAGCCACCGCCGCCGGTGCGACCTCAATCCGACCACGAGCTTGAATTTCCTCGCTCATGCAAACCTCCTCTCAAGTTGCGTCTTTCCTTCTTTATGGTATTATGTCTCTTGTCACTATGATAAAAAAGAGGTGAAAATAATGGCAAAATGTGAAATTTGCGGCAAAGGCCCAAGGTTTGGCAATTCAGTCAGCCACTCCAAGAAATCGAGTAAGCGCTCGTTTCGTCCTAACATCCAGCGTAAACGTGTGATGATCGACGGACAAATGCGCCGGGTTAACATCTGCACGCGCTGTCTGCGGACACTTTCGCATAAGGGCAGCGTATAAAGTCCAACCCTTACGACCGTAACAAAACGGCTCCGTTCTATTAAAATGAACGGGGCCGTTTTGCTTTCCCCGCTCAAGTTACTCCAAGTAAGTAAATCCCTCAATTAAAAATCATAACCTTGGCAACTTTTTAACACCCTAACTCCCTTCAACGGCCTCTCGTATCGCCGCAATCGCCGCAGCGACGCCCATCTCTGCTTTGAAGATGGCTGAACCGATGACCAACAAATCCGCGCCTGCAGCGACGACCTTCGGCGCTGTTTTGACATCGACGCCGCCATCGACAGAGATGAACGCTTCACGCTCGACCTCCACCAGCATCTGACGGACCGCTCGAATTTTGGGCAAGACCTCCGGCAAAAACGCCTGCCCTCCAAAACCAGGATTGACGCTCATCACCAACACAACGTCCAACATGGAAACGACGTAGCGCAGAGTCTCCTCAGAGGTCGCCGGATTGAGAGCAACGCCAGCCCCCACGTCCAGATCGGAAATTTGTTGTAGCGTCCGATGTAGGTGAGGACATGTCTCTGGATGCACGATCAAATAATCGGCGCCCGCGTCAGCAAAGGCCGTTAGGTACCGCTCCGGCGCCTCCATCATCAGATGCACGTAGACCGGCAACGATGTCACTTCACGCACAGCCTCGATGATTATGGGGCCGAAGGTGAGATTGGGGACAAAGTGCCCGTCCATCACATCCACGTGGATCATATCCGCGCCGCCGGCCTCGGCTTTTTCGACAGCATCGCCAAGCGCAGCCATATCCGCTGCTAATATCGAAGGGGCAATCTGTATCTTCTTCATCATGATAACGGAGCTATGATACAACAGTTACAAAGAAAAAGCAACTGGAATACCTGCACTTTTTAGGAAACATCGTCCATTGGAGCCTAACCCGTCAAATTCAGGTACAATGAGCAAGAACTTGGTGGACAGGAACGCTTTAGGTGATGACCTGTCCGCTTTAGGGATTAAGAATTCGTCGCGGATCGTTCGAGTGAGTTTCTGCCCTTATGGCGACAAACTTAGACCCAAGTACTTACATTCCTGCGAGACAAAAGAAAGTTAACAAAAACGTTACGAAATGATTAAGATGCGAAAATACTATTGACGCACCAACCCAAAAATGCTACTATGAACATAGGTTGCAAAGTTAACGACATACTACATAGCATAACCATTTGACAATCTTAATAAGGAGACAACCATGTTCCGTGAAAGAATCCAAGAAAATTATGAAGACCTATCGCCCCGCTTTCGCACCTTGGCCGATTTTATTTTAGAGAACACTTTAGACGTAGGCTTCCTTACAGCCACGGCCTTGGCGCGTCGGGTCGGCGTGGATCCGGCCACAGTCGTCCGCTTCTCTCAAGAGATCGGCTATTCAGGCTACCGTGAGCTATCCCATGAGATCAAGGACTACATCAATAACCAACTGGCCTTGCGCTACAAAAAGGGCGCGCCTGAATCTGAAGGACTATCAGGAGAGATCGCCGTCCTGGCCGATGAATTGAGTGAGCGCATCCGGGATCTCAAAGCAGACGTGGATGACATCGCGCGCGCCGCGAAGAAAATCCACGGCGCCCATCGCATTTTTATCGCCAGCGAGACCGAAGGCTATGGCATCGCGACGCTATGGAGCACCTACCTCAATCTGCTCAACCTCTCCACCCAGCCTATCCAGGCCGAAACGATGCAAAGTGTGCTATTCCTGCGCAATGCCGCACCGGACGATGTGCTGATCACCATCACGCTGGGCCTCACGCCCAATGTGGAAACCGGCCATCTGCTGAACGCCGCGCGCGAACAAGGCGCCAGCACCATCGCCATCACCACCAGCCCGACGCTCCTTCCCGCCCGGCAGGCGGACATCAACCTCTTTGTGCCCTCCAAAACGCCCTCTGGCTATCCGGCCTTCGACACGCTTGTCGGGATTCTCTCCCTGCTCTGGCAAGCCCTCATCATGTTGGAAGAGGAGAAAGCGGATCAGAGCATCACCAATACAATGTCAGCGCTCAACGCCTTAGTCCAGCAAAAGGCTCAAGTCCCAGCCTACGATATGGATGCGTTGTTGCGGCTATGGAAGCAGGAACCCGAGGCGGGATCAGATTAAGGCCGTTCCAAGAAAATAAGTCTCCCAAAAACAAGGGGGTTCCGAGGGAAAAGCATCAGGCTTGGGAGGTTTTAATTTCTGGAACTACCTAAGCGCCACATCAAAGCGTAAATTCAACAGAGAGAGGATGGCTTGGAGCCATCCTCTCTCTGTCATCTCATTCATCCGATACCTCAGAGGCAGGGGCCGAAGATTGGCCTCCTTGCCAAACGGGCAGCCCCTCAAACGATGACGGCCACGTTGATGTGTAAAACCCCAAGCTATCCGGCAGCGCACGACGCCACAGGGTATCGACGTGAGAGCCTTCGTGAACCTGGTAAAGCACGTCCGCCTCTTTTTCAACCAATAGATCTCGC
>JAAAOZ010000303.1 GCA_009908585.1 Chloroflexota bacterium | reverse complement strand
ATGAGGGAGGCAAGCGGTTCGTTCCCATGGCCGCCGGTGGCTACGATGTGAACGAGCTGGACGCCGTCGCCTTCGGCAAGGAAGGGGGGCTGGTTGGGACGGTGGCGCAGACGGGCATGCCGCTGGTGATCGAGGACACGGAGGCCGAACCACGCTTCCAGGCGGGGCCGACGGAGGTAGGCTCATGCATTATGGTGCCGCTCCAGGTGGAGGAGCGGACGGTCGGCGTGTTGACCGCGGATCGTCAGGAGAAGGGGGATTTCTCTCCGACGGAGGTCGCGACGCTGACAGCGCTGGCCGATCAAATCTCCGTGGCTGTGGAGAACGCGCGACTCTTCGAGCAGGTGAATCGCTTCAGCGAGGAGCTGGAGGTGCGCGTCGAGGAGCGCACGCAAGAGTTGGCGGAGGCGTTGGAGGATTTGCGCTTGCAGCGGGATCGTTCCAACGTCCTCTACCAGATTGCGTCGGAGTTGGCCTCCAGCTTGGATATTGATCGGGTGTTGAGTCAGGCGTTGGCCTTACTCCAGAAAGCGGTCAAAGCCTCGAAAAGCTCCGTGTTACTTTTGGATGAGGATCGTGCGCAATTATCGTACCAGGCCGCAATCGGCGAGGCGGAACCCATTCCGCCCGGCGGTAAATTAGCGCCCTTCTCGCCGCAGACGGGCGTGGTGGGCTGGGTCTTGGAACATCGCGAGCCGGTGGTGATTGCGGATGTCTTGGAGGATGAGCGCTGGGATCCAGATTTGAACGGCGATGTCCGTTCGATCATTGTAGTACCCATCATCAGCAGTAGTGAGGAGCCGCTGGGCGTGATTATGCTGCAATCGGAGGAGATCGGCGCGTTTGATGAACACGGCGTGCGTCTGGTGGAAGCTGCCGCGATGCAGACGCGCAATGCGCTCAACAACGCTGAACTCCATCGATACATTCGCGAGCAGGCCGAGCGCTTGGGCGTGATGTTGCGCACCCAGCAGATCGAGGCCGCGAAGAGTCAGGCGATTCTGGAGGGCATCGCCGACGGCGTGATGATGGCGGACGCCAACGGACGGGTGACGCTCTTCAATGCGGCGGCGGAGCGCATCTTCTCGTTGCCGAGAGCACAAGCCTTGGGCCGCTTCCAGGATGAGATTTTGGGCTTATATGGCAGTTCGGCGCGAGCGTGGCTCGCTAAGATCCAGGAATGGAAGCAGAACCCGGAGATCTATGGGCCGGACGAGTTCATGGCCCAGCAATTGGAGATTGGAAAGCGCATTGTCAGCGTTCACCTTTCTCCTGTTGTTTCGCCCTCGGATGAGTTTTTGGGCGTCGTCTCTGTCTTCCGCGACATCACCCGGGAGGTCGCGGCGGAACGGGCGAAGAACGAATTCGTCTCCACCGTCTCGCACGAGCTACGCACGCCGATGACGTCGATCAAGGGCTACGTCGATCTGCTGTTGATGGGCGCCGTCGGGTCGCTTGAAGCGCAGCAGGAGAATTTCCTGAAGAAGGTGCAATCGAACGCGGATCGTTTGACCAATTTGGTCAATGACCTGTTGGATATCTCGCGGATCGAAACCGGACGCTTCGAGTTGGAGTTTGAGCCGCTGTCGATGGCGGAGCGGATCGAGGATGTATTGGAGATGTTCCTCCCCAAGGTGCAAGAAAAGGGGCTCGCGCTTCGCAAGGTCATGCCGGATAAGTTGCCGAACGTTCGGGCAGATCGTGATCGGCTCACGCAGATTTTGGTCAACTTGGTGGGCAATGCTTACAAATACACACCGAGGGGCGAGATTTGTGTGTATGCCTACGTGCGCGATGAGATGATGCACGTGGCGGTCGCGGATACGGGGATTGGCATCGCGCCCGGGAATCAGCGACGCATCTTCGAGCGTTTCGTTCGCGAGGAGAGCATCTTGACGGAGGAGGTCACCGGATCCGGCCTGGGATTGGCGATCACCGTCTCTCTCATTCAACTGCACGGCGGGGATATCTTCTTGGACAGCGAATTAGGTGAGGGGAGCATCTTTACCTTTACGATGCCGCTGGCCGAAGGGGAGCCGACGGAGGATGTTGGCACGGCGCCCGACGATTGGTTGACGGAGAAGCCGCGCGCTTTCACCATCTTGGTGGTGGAGGATGACCCTGATGTCGCGAATTTAATGTGTATGACGCTGGGCCATGAGGGATTCCAGGTCAAGCACGCGGCGTCTGGCGAAGATGCGGTGCAGATCGCCCAAGAACATATACCGGATTTGATCTCGTTGGATATCCGTCTGCCGGATATCAATGGCTTCGAGGTGCTGCGTCAGCTGCGATCGCAGCCGAAAACGGCGGATATTCCCGTCTTCGTCGTGTCCGTCATCTCGGACGAGACGCAGGGAATGCGCTTTGGGGCTGTCGATTACTTGGCCAAACCCATCGACGAAAAGAAATTGATCCGTGTTACCCAGCGCGCGTTGAAACAGGACGATGACACCATCTTACTGGTGGATGAAAATCAAGAGACATTGCATAAACTTCGTTTGGCCCTCCATTCGCAAGGCTTGCATGTGCAGACGGCCAACGAAGGGATGCATGCGCTGAAATTGGCGCAGACGTCACATCCCGCCCTGATGGTGATAGGACTTAGCTTACCTGATATGGATGGGTATCAAATTTTGGAGCATTTGAAACGCGATCCGGAGACCTCTGATATTCCGGTGGTCGTCACGGCGCATCAAATCGCAGGGCCGGGGATGGCGACCAAATGGGAGGAGATGGACGCGCTGCAACTCCTATCTCAACCGCTTTCCGCAGATGAATTGGCTGCGAAGTTATCGCATTTGGTTTACAATGGCAATGGTGTGCGTAAGGAGTAGTAGGACGAATGATTAAAATCCTGGTTGCTGAAGATGAACGAGATATTCGAGAGCTGATCGCTTTCACGTTGCGCTTTGCAGGCTTTGACGTGGAACTGACCAGCAATGGGGAGGCCGCCGTGAAGAAGGCGTCTCAGATGATGCCGGACCTCATCTTGATGGATGTGCGCATGCCCCGTATGACGGGCTATCAGGCCTGCGATGCTCTGAAAAAGGAGCCTGAAACGAAGGGAATTCCGGTCGTGTTTCTTTCCGCCAAGGGCCAAGAGAGCGAGATTCAGGAAGGGTTGAAAGCTGGCGCGGTAGATTACATCCTCAAGCCATTTGCACCTGATGAGTTGACGGCGCAAGTGAAGAAGATTTTAAAAGAATTGGGAAAACTGTAAGCAAGAGGGAGTTTAGCCTATGAGTGCTATTATCCTCGAAAGTAGTCTAGTTCACTACGAGGCATTGGGGCGCGGTAAGCCCCTGTTGTTCCTCCACGATTGGTTAGGATCGTGGCGATACTGGGTGCCTACGATGGTCGATATGTCGTCCTCGTATCGGGCCTATGCCTTGGATTTCTGGGGATTTGGAGATTCAGATAAGATTGCGACGCGCTATAGTGTTGGTGGATATGTGGCGCAACTTGAGTTGTTCATGGATCAAATGGGGATCGGTAAAGTGCCCGTCATTGGGCATGGCCTGGGGGGGATTGTGGGCGTGAACTTTGCCCTGGCCCATCCCGACCGCGTGGAGCAACTCTTGACGGTCAACATGCCACTGCTGGGTAGTGACATCGCGCGTTCTTTGAGCGGCTTCAGCGGCGGCGAGAATCCGGCTAAATCGATTCTGGGACGTCGCCTTAAATCCTACGAAGAGGTAGATATGGAGGCCGCGAAGACGGATGGGAAAGCCGTCGCGCAAAGTGTGCAATCCGTGAAGGATTTGGATCTTATTGATCTCTTTTATGAGATGGATTTACCCACCTTGTTGGTGTATGGGCGAGAGGATCCGATTATCCAGACGCCGGAGGAGTCGATTTTAGAAGATTTGGACTATAATGTCTATTCCTTTATCTTCAATAACTCGCAGCACTATCCGATGTTGGAAGAGACCAGCAAGTTTAATCGTCTCCTGCGCGATTTCTTGATCAACCAGGATAATTGGGATGCCATCGAGGTGAAGGACGAGTGGAAACGTCGCATGCGGTAGGGCCTACCCCGTTGAATTCTTGCCCGACAAACAATCCGTGGGTGGCCCTACCGTTGGTAGTCGGGCATTGGGCTTAATTTTGGCTTTATTTTTGGGAGCATCAAATAGCAATTATTCTTAAGCTTTTTAAGCAGCATCTCGTGAAATATGAAACCACAGACAGCTTCTGACTTAGATCGTTGGGCCGTGGGGTGGACGATTCGAGCTTTGGTCTTGATCGCGTTCCTCGCGGCCTTTGCCGTGCCGCTGGGCTTTGTGCCGATCATCGCGGTGGCCACGGAGGAGGGCGAGACCGCTCCCCAAGCACGGAGCGAGCCGATCATTATCCCCTTGCTGCCTTCGGAGCCGACGCCCACCGGCGTCCCTGCCACGACCCCCGTGCCGGATGTGCCGCACGTGGGGATCATCGCGGGCCACGCGGGCAGTGATAGCGGCGCGGTCTGTCCCGACGGCCTTGAGGAGGTCGATGTCAACCAAGAGATCGCCCGGCGCGTGGTGGCGCTGTTGGATCAGCACGGCTGGCAGGTGGATCTGTTGGATGAATTCGATCCGCGGCTCAACGGCTATCGGGCGGATGCGCTGCTTTCGATTCACGCGGATTCATGCAACGTCCCGGGAAAGAGCGGCTTCAAAATCGCGCGGGTAGAATCCAGCTATGCGCCCGGCCCAGAGTCTGATATGGTGGATCGCATCAGCGAGGCCTATCACGCGCGGACGGGACTGGAGTTCGATCCGCACACGATCACCTATGATATGACCCGTTATCATGCTTTTTATGAGATCGATCCGAGCACCCCGGCCGCGATTATTGAGGCGGGCTTTTTGTTAGACGACCGTGAGATTCTCACCGAGCGCCCGGAGGTCGTGGCGCGCGGCATCGCCGATGGGCTGATCTATTTCATCGAAGGGACCCCGCCATAAATTTTGCCCTTGCTCGGGCTGGATCGTCAGACTCAAATTTGGAGAGAGAAAATTGGGGAGTTGGCCAGCCCTTTGGAGTGTTGGGGGCAGTTTTTAAAGCGGCAAAGCTTGCACTTTTTTCTATTTGCGGTACACTAACTTTTGTTAGTTCATAATTGGCTCCACATTGACATCCAGAATAACCCAGCGAAAGGAGGCTTAGCGATGTCTTATCAGAAACTGATCATTGTCGGGAACTTAGGGCGAGATCCGGAGATGCGTTACACGCCAGATGGCACCCCGGTCACGACGTTGAGCGTGGCGACCAACCGCCAGTGGACGAATCGCGACGGATCACAGGGTGAGGAAACCGTGTGGTTTCGCGTCACCGTGTGGGGGAAGTCGGCGGAATCCTGCGCGCAGTACCTGAGCAAGGGGCGCCAGGTCTTGTGTGAGGGGCGTATGAAGCCCGATCCTGAGACCGGCGGACCGCGCGTCTATCAGCGCAAAGATGGCACATGGGGCGCATCCTACGAGATGACGGCCTTTGTGGTTCGATTCTTGAGCCGCCAAGGTGGCCAAGGCGGGGCCTCTGATTCGGACTATGAAGAGTCGAACAGCGTCGCCGAGGATGATATTCCATTCTGATCGCGTTTTCGGGCGCTCGATTGGGATGAACGAGGACGTCAAGTAGCAGTCATCTGGAATTTCCAAAAATGCTCGAAGCAGTCACCGGCAGAGGAGCTTAGGTAGTTTAAGAAGTTAGAGTCTTCCAAGCCTGATGCTTTTTCTCAGAAAATTGCTTATGCTCGGGAGATTTGTCTTCTTGGAACGGCCTTAGCTCCTCTGCTCTTTTATGTGACTATGTGGGCGAGTTAATCATATCAAGCTAGTTTTCGCCGGGAGGTTGAAATGGGCCGCTCAAAACAACCCTCACTTAATGTGGAGTTACCAAGTGATTTAGAGCCAATTTACGCCAACGTCGCTTTGATTTCGCACTCCCCCTCGGAGGTTATTCTGGATTTGGGGCAGATGATGCCTAATCAGCAGAAAATGCGCGTGAAGGGGCGGGTGGTGATGACGCCGTTGAATGCCAAGCTGCTCTTGCGCGCGCTGGGAGAGAATCT
>JAAAOZ010000368.1 GCA_009908585.1 Chloroflexota bacterium | reverse complement strand
GGCGCCGCGCCGCCGAGGACGCCGGCCTCGCCGAAGCGCAGGCCTACAAGCTCGGCGTGGCGCCGTGCGGCTTGCGCGTGGAGGTGATGGCATGATCCAGGCCGTCATCTTGGCGGCGGGCAAAGGCTCGCGCCTGTACCCCATCACCGAGACACGCTCCAAGGGCATGGCGCCCATCCTGGGCCGGCCCATCATCGAGCGCGTGATGCGCCGCCTGACCCGGCACGACATCGATGACTTCATCTTAGTCGTCAGTCCCGACGACCGCGAGATCGTCCAACACTTCAGCCGCACCGATATTCCGGGGCAAATTCGCTTCGTCTATCAACGGGAACGGCTGGGCATGGCGCACGCTCTGCGATGTGCAGCGCCGCTTATCGAGGGGGATTTCGTGCTCGCCGCCTGCGACAACCTCGTGCCCGCCAGGGACGTGGGGCGCTTGTTGGCCCGTTGGCAGGAGGACGAGCAATTCAACGCGCTGCTGACCCTGATGCCCGTGGAACCAGAACGTCTGGGCAGCGTCGGCATCGTCGAACGCGACGGGCCGTGGATCACGCACATCATCGAGAAGCCCGCGCCCGGTGAGGCGCCCTCCAATATCTCCAGCGTGCCGCTCTACATCTTCTCGCCCCAGATCTTAGACGATCTCGATGAGACCCCACTCTCCCCGCGCGGAGAATACGAGCTTCAGGACGCCATCCAACGCCTGATCGATGAGGCCGGTCGCGTCAGCGGCATCATGATCGAGCAGCGCGCCACGGTGACCAACGCCGACGATCTGTTGGCGATGAATCTGGAGTTTCTCGCTCGCGATCATCAATCCCCTCTCATGACCCCGCTGGAAGTCGGCGCGGGGACGCGCTTGATCATGCCGCTGTACATCGAGGCCGAGACGACCATTGGCATAGATTGCACCATCGGGCCCAACGTCGTCATCGAGCATGGATGTCGCATCGGCGACGGCGCGACGATCCGCGACGCCCTGCTCCTGCGCGGCGCGCGCGTGCCCGCCGGCGCGACGGTGGTGAATCGCGTCGTGGCGGACGAGTGACGATCTGGAGCTAAGTCATGATCCAGCGGAGCCTACGATCTCCCCTCGCTAAAATCGGCCTGAGCCTCCTGGGCCTCCTGCTCGTCATCGGCCTGGCGCTCTGGCTGTGGATCGGGCGGGATCTGCCGTCGCCGGAGGATTTAGAAACTTACACCAGTGCGCCCAGCAGCAAGATCTTGGATC
The DNA here is from genome assembly GCA_009908585.1 of Chloroflexota bacterium. Classification (GTDB taxonomy): domain Bacteria; phylum Chloroflexota; class Anaerolineae; order B4-G1; family SLSP01; genus JAAAOZ01. The sequence continues at coordinate 4,831 of JAAAOZ010000368.1, read as the reverse complement.
GCCACGGGCGCTTGCTCTTCGAAATCCCGCCGCCGTCCCACGGCCATGGGGCCTTAGGGCCACAGGACACGGGACGCCACACGCCCGTGCCCCTGGCAGAGATCCCCCAGGCGATGATCTGGGCCACCATCGCTACCGAGGATGCGACCTTCTATCAGAACCCCGGCATGGACGCGGCCGGCATCCTCCGCGCCCTGTGGATCAACGTGCGCGGCGGCGAGGTGCTGGCCGGCGGCAGCACGATCACGCAACAGTTGGTGCGCACGGTGCTCTTCGATCCCGAAGAGCGCGTGGAGCGCACGCTGCGTCGCAAGCTGCGCGAGTTGGTGTTGGCCGTGCGCATCACGCGCCACTACACCAAAGATGAGATTTTGGCGCTCTACCTCAACGAGAGCTACTACGGCCACCTCGCCTACGGCGTCGAGGCGGCGGCGCAGGCCTACTACGGCAAGCACGTCCGCGATTTAGATTTGGCGGAGTGCGCAATGTTGGCCGGATTGCCACAGGCGCCCGCGATCTACAATCCGCTGGAGAACCTGACGGCGGCCAAGGAGCGTCAGGCCGTGGTGCTGGATCTGATGGCCAAGCAGCAGTACATCACCGCCGAGGAGGCGGCGCTGGCCAAAGAGGAACCGCTGGCCTTTGCCGCGAGTCACTTCCCCATCCGCGCGCCCCACTTTGTGATGTACGTGCGCGGCCTGCTGGAGCGCGAGCTGGGCCTGGCGACGTTACAGGCAGGGGGATTAACTATTCACACCACCTTGGATATTGATCTCAACGACACCGCCCGCGCGCTGATGCAGCATCGTCTGGCCCAGTTGGCCGCGTGCCCGCAGCAAGATGACTGTCCGCCCGGCGGCCACAACGTGCGCAACGCCGCACTGCTGGCGCTTGATCCGCAGACGGGCGAGGTGCTGGCCATGGTCGGTAGCCCCGACTACTTCTCCGCCCGCATCGACGGCGCCGTGAACGGCGCGACGGTCCTGCGCCAGCCCGGCTCCGCCATCAAGCCGATCACGTACGCTGCCGCTTTCGCTACTTCCGCCGCCTTCGCGACGGGCGATTTCACCCCCGCGACGATGATGTTGGACGTGCGCACGAGCTTCGTGACGCGCGAGGGCGCCTCCTACGTGCCGCTCAACTACGATCTGACCTTTCGCGGCCCGGTGCGCCTGCGCGAGGCGCTGGCTTCGTCGTACAACCTCATCGCCGTCAAGGTGTTGGACGCCATCGGCATCGAGACGATGACCTCGCTGGCGCGCCGAATGGGCATCACCACCTTCGATGATCCCGACCGGCTGGGCCTGGCCGTGACGTTGGGCGGCGGCGAGGTGCGCCTGCTGGAGTTGGCGAGCGCCTACGCGGCCTTCGCCAACGGCGGGCAGCGCGTCGCGCCGGTGACGGTGCGCCGCGTGGAGAACGCCGAGGGCGAGGTCATCTGGTCGGCGCGCGGCGGCCTGGGCGAGCGGGTCTTGGATCCGCGCGTAGCTTACCTCATCACCGACATCCTCAGCGACGACCTGGCCCGCGTCCCGACCTTCGGGGAAGGCAGCGTGCTCAACCTGGCCGGGCGTCCGGCGGCGGTCAAGACCGGCACCACCACCGATTTTCGCGATAACTGGACCGTGGGCTACACGCCGGAGTTGGTCGCCGGCGTGTGGGTGGGCAACGCGGATAACGAGGCGATGCGACAGGTCACCGGCATCAGCGGGGCGGCGCCTATCTGGCACGACTTTATGACGGCGGCGCTCAAAGGCGCGCCCGTGCGAGCGTTCCCGCGCCCCGACGGCCTCGTCGAGGCGGAGGTCTGCGCGCTCTCCGGGCTGCTCCCCGGGCCGGCGTGTCCGCATCGCGTGCGCGAGTTGTTCATTGAGGGAACGGCGCCCACGCGGACGTGCGAGGTGCACCGGCGCATCGACGGCACGCTCTACACCATCCTCCCGCCGGAAGCGCAGGCTTGGGCGCGTGAGCACAACCTCCCGCAGCCGGAGATCCAGACGGACGCAGCGCCGCTTCAGATCACCGCGCCCGATCAAGGCGCCAGCTACCAGATCGATCCGGGCGTCGCGCGCGCGGCGCAGAAGATCGTCATCGCGGCGGCGGCCGGCCGCCCGTTTGCGACGGTGCAACTCCACATCGACGGCGAACTGCTGGCTGTGGCAACTCGCGCCGGGCGAGCACACCTTCACGGCGGTCGGCGTGGACGCGGCGGGCGAGCATATCACCTCGGAGGCCATGCGCATCACCGTGCGACCGTAGCCCATTCGCGCAGGTGCGGTTTTCACAACATCCACGAACAGAGTTTTATTCTCACACGCCGGATTCGCGATCCGCAGGGGACGCCGCTAACCAAGAAGCGCCCCCCACCCTTCAGCTAAGCTGCTTATGCGCTATAATAGAAGCAGGGCGTTATCAGGAGGCCATGATCTCCTTAACGAGGTTGGAAGTTTATCCAAAATGATGTTACACTCTATGAGGAGGAGAGAGCTGCTTTCTCACGACGCTCGCATCATTTCCAATACTCAATAACGACTCTCCTGAAAGAAGGGGGATAACCTCACGCAAAGACGCCAAGTCGCCAAGATTTTACTCATCAAATCGCCGTCTTTAATCACGAAAATTAACCTTGACCCTATCTACCGGACAGTTTTTCACTTTTACCTCAGCAGATGAAGCGAATGGAGCAGAGTACAGTGGCTCTTCAGGAATTCGCCGGATGCAATCATACCATCCCCACCCACAACCCAGTAACGACGCGAAAAAGGTCCGTAATCCCCACAAACACGCAATTCTTGGCTGTTTTTAGGGCTACTGAGGGGGTTGCCCGGCAAAATCCAAAAGACCCAGTACAGTTAGCCAGGCTGATTTACACGGAGCTTCACGGAGTTTTTCACAGAGATCCGCAGAGAAACGCCTTTCTCCGTGTCTCTCTGCGCCTTCTCTGTGACACTTTGGGTCCCAATCTGCTAAGGCAGTTTCCCACCCGGCGGTTCTTCCGCCCAGCGATCCTCCGCACACCTGCTATATCTGCTGATCAAAAATAGCTCTTGAAAAAGTGTCCGGTGAATAGACCTTTACCTTGTTTTTCCTTAGCGTCTTGGCGGCTTCGCGAGACCTCTTAGCTTTTTTCAGTGGAGCCAATAATTAATTCAAGATGGGAGGCTCGTATGTTGAAAGATCATCAGGATATTCTGTGGTTGGCAGGACACGTGCTGCTCTCCCGCGACTTTGTGAAAGAAGCAGAAGCAAAAGGCTTGGAGGCGATTTTTGAGCAGTGCCCCTATGGCGACCTCACCGAGGATGAGAAGGAAGTTTTCGCCGCGGCATTCAAATATCCTGATCTACGGAAAGTCGTGCAGCAGTGGTGGCACAGCTACGGCGAGGCCCGATCTGCCGGTGATATTCCTCGCGTCCGCAGCTACTGGGAAAGCTAGTAGCGCTTGGCGATTGCAGCCGGTGAATTCTTGAAGAGTGTACGCTCATAAGGCCGTTCCAAGAAAATAAGCCTCCCAAAAACGGTCAGTTTTCTGAGGAGAAAGCATCAGGTTTGGGAGGTTTTAATTTCTGGAACTACCTAAGTGCTTGAAGAAGTGAACAAGGATTATGTACCACACTGAAAACGAACCAGCCAGCACACTATTAGGCGAATTACCGGGTAGAAAAGCGCGCTACATCGCGTCTAAATGGATCCTCTGGGGATACACCCTCCTCCCTCTCGTCGGGGTTTTCCTTCATTTTGTATATGTATCCCCGCCCCTCATTGGGATTATCCTCCCTACCCTGGGCATCTCGCTGAGCGCGATAGGGTCTCTCTATCAACTTGAGCATTCGATGGAGAGAGCCATGATCACCTTTAGTATCCTCGCGATGACCTGCCTCACGATTTTACTCATTCGAGATTTACATTTTGACGTTGAGTACTCTAATATCTTTTCGATGTTCTACATCGGTGTGTTCACCATCGGCTTGATCTTGGGTTTCAGAGCAGCGATAGCGATGGCGGTTTTTTCCGCCATTAACTTTCTCTTCGTTGGACTTTATATGGATCAGTTGAATCGATTAATTGACCCGATGGTATTCCTGATCCTCTCGGCTGTGCCGGCCAAAGTCGTTGAAGAGTTCATTAAACAAAGCATCGCCGATCTGGAAGCGCTCAATCAGCGCTTGGAAGATATGGTGGCCGCCCGCACGGCCGAGTTGATGGAAGCCAATGATCATCTCCGCCAGCGCACCGCCGAATTGGAAGCCATCAATCAGGAGTTGGATGCTTTCGCCCACACCGTGGCCCACGATCTCAAGGGGCCGCTGACGACGCTGAGTGGTTTCAGTTCGGTGCTGAAAAAGAAATACCAGGAACTTCCGCCGCAACGGGTGGACTATTATTTTCGGATGATGGTCGATGGCTCTCAGAAGATGGCGCGCATCATTGATGAACTGCTTCTGCTCGCGATGATGCGCCAGGAGGATGAGGTCGAGGTGGAGTTATTGGATATGCAAACCGTCGTCTCGGAGGCGGTGCAACGCCTGACCTCCACGATTGAGCAACACCAGGCGGAAATCGTCTTCCCCGAAAGTTGGCCGCCAGCGCTGGGATATGGGCCTTGGGTCGAGGAGATTTGGGCCAACTACATCAGCAACGCGATCAAGTATGGCGGCGATCCCCCTCGCATCGAACTGGGCGGTGAATTGCAGGCCGATCAGGTCTGCTTTTGGGTCCGAGATAACGGTGCGGGTATCCCGCCGGAGGAACAAAAACGGCTGTTTACGATGTTCACGCGCCTGAATCAGGTGCGCGCCAAGGGACATGGCCTGGGACTCTCGATTGTCCGTC
>JAAAOZ010000313.1 GCA_009908585.1 Chloroflexota bacterium | reverse complement strand
AGCGCTACAGGTTGAGGGCGCGGTCGGGTGCTTTGAATCGATCCGTTGACCAGGGGATAGGATCTAGGATGAGAGGGCTAGCCGCTCGTCGATGGCGCGGCGCACGGCGGATTGCTCGGCGGGCAGTTCAAGCGGCGGATTGGCGTGACGCGATTGGACGCCAGCCAACGTCTGCTCGTGATACCCGACTTTGAACCCTGTAAATTTGAGGCCGTGCGCAGTGGAAATCACGACGACGCGATCGGTGGGCCGGACGTCGCCGCGTGCGGTGAGCTTCTTCAGCGCGGCGAGCGCCACGCCCGTCTGCGGGCATGTGTACATCCCGCAGCGATCCGCCAAGGCGGCGGCGTTGGCCAGTTCGTCCTCGGTGGCCTGCTCCACGACGCCATCGAAGGCGCGCAGCACCTTGACCGCGCGCTCGTAGCTCACCGGGTCGCCGATTTGAATCGCCGTCGCCAGCGTGGATTCTGCGGCGACGGTGTGGCGCTCGGCGAAGGCATCCTGGAAGCTGCGATAGAGCGGATTCGCGCGCGCGGCCTGCGCCGACGCGATGCGCGGCAGGCGGTCGATTAGGCCCAGTTCGCGCATCATCAAAAAGCCTCGCCCCAGCGCGCTGACGTTGCCCAAATTTCCGGAGGGGATGATGATCCAATCGGGCGGCTCCCAGCCCAATTGCTGCGTGATCTCGATGCCCACGGTCTTCTGGCCCTCGATGCGCAGCGAGTTCATCGAGTTGGCGAGGTAGATGGTCTGGTCAGCGGTGACCTGTTGCACGATGCGCATGCAGCCGTCGAAGTCCGTATCGAGCGCCAAGACGTGCGCGCCGTGCGCGATAGGCTGCGCCAGTTGGGCCGTCGAGACCTTGCCGCGCGGCAGGAAGACGATGGCCGGGATGTCGGCGGCGGCGCAGTAGGCCGCCATCGCCGCCGAGGTGTCGCCCGTGGAGGCGCACGCCACCGCCTGGATGGGCTGGCCATCGGCGCGCATCTGATTCACCACGGAGACGAGCACCGTCATCCCCAAGTCCTTGAAGGAGCCGGTGTGGCTCACGCCGCATTGCTTGATCCATAGATCCGGCGCGCCCAGCGCTTCCCCCAGGCGGGGATTGGGCAGCAGGGCGGTGTTGCCCTCGCCCAGCGAGACGATGTTCGCGTCGTCGATCTGCGGGCAGACCCATTCCTTCTTGGCCCAGACCCCGCTCTGATAGGGCCACGTGGTGCTGCGCGCGCGCTCCTCGAAGCGCGCCATCCATGCTGCTGCGCTGTGATCCTTGAGCGCGTCGAGGTCGTGTTCGACATCCAACAGCGCGCCGCACGCCGCGCAGCGGTAGATGACGTCGTAAATTGAGTAGCGGCGTCCGCAGCCGCGAATGCATGCCAGCCAACTGTGATACTGAGTCATAATAGTGCCTCCGTCTGTGAAATTTCTGTAAAATGATTGTTGGGGCGAGGCGTTCCCGATAAGCGCAGGCACGTCGAGAGGTCCTGAAATTATCTAGATTCTTGGATCTTGGAGACCCTGATGTGCACTGCCTCATCCCATACGGCCACGATGGCCCAAATGGTCAGCGCAATCTCTCCGCTGAGACGAACAGGATTGCGTAGAAAATCGCGCAGGACGCGCCAGATACTCGGCGAGGGCTTGAAATCGTAGCTGACGAAGGGATAGAACCAGGGAAGAAGGCCGTTCAGGTCGCCGAGGAGATGTCCCAGATAGCCGAGCGCCCAGCTCCGCGCGGCGCGCTTGCCCCACAGCAGATCGATCAGCAGGGTGGAGAGCGCCAGGCCGATCAAGGTGTGGCCCCACATCCGGCCGCTGGGCGTCGCCCGGAGGATCTGGCACGCGGTTTTGTCCACCAGATCAGGCGCGAGGCCCGCGACCATCACCGGCACGAGGTCGGCGTCCAAGTAGCGATGTTCCAAGGCCGAGAGGGCCAGGTGCCCGAAGATCATCCAGTCGCGTCGGCGCCGACGGCGTGGGTGGCGGTTTGGTGGATGGGACGGTAGCCCTGCGCGGCCAGCGCTTCGGTGGAGATCGAGGCCTCGTCGGGTTTGTCGGAGAGGCCAAAGAGGAGCGCGCCGCGCTTGCGCCATGCCAGCGCCATCGACCGCACCTCCTGCGTGAGAACGATCTCATCCGCCAGCAGCGTCGCGACGGACGCATCGGCCGGGAGGTGGCCCATCCGCGCGACGGTCTCACGGTACTCCTGGCGGCGGAAGGCCTTGAAGGGCGTGGGATCGCCGGCCTGGACGCGCGCGTAAATCTCCGCGTGGATGGCGCGCAGGTCGGCCGGGAGAGCCGTGCGTCGCGCATCGACGTGGGCGATGAAGGCTGTGAAATTCGGCCATCGCTCGGCGCGGATGTCATCTACCAGTGTCTCCAGTGTGATGAAATCGCCCCCAATGACGAGGCAGATGTAGGCGAGGTAGTCTTGATTATCCGTGGTGAATGAATGGAACTGGGGCTGATTTAGCATGTCGTAGGCTGCCTCGAAGCGCGCTGCGTCGAAGGCATCGCCGAGCAGGCCATCGACGGTGTGACGCACGGCGGCCACGCGCGCCGCGTTGATCACATGGTCGTTGCGCCCGCGCGCGCCGATGGCCGTCTTATCCAGATCGATGATGACGGCGGTGTGCGCGTCGATGGGGAGAGCGTGCGCGCGGCAGTAGGCGTCAAAATCGGTCAGTGCGGCCCAGCGATTGGCCAGGTAGAGGTCGTCGCGCACGGTGACTTGAGCGGAGGCGTCCGTCTCCGCGCCGATGAAGGCCATCCCCGGCCAGCCGGTCGCGGCGCGCAGGTTGTGGAAGGCGCCGCCGTCGTTGACCTCCGTATCGCCCACGTAGAGCACACGCCGCAGCGCTGTACTTGGCGCCTTGATTTCGCGCGCGGCCTGCAACATCCGCGCGATGACGCGGGCATAGGTCGGCTCGCTCTTGCGCGGCGTGACGCCCGGCGGGATCGCGGCGGCTTCGCGCACGGCGTCCAAATCCGGCAGCCGCGCGTCCATCGGCGACAGATTCCGATAGACGATGAAATCGCCTAAAAATTCGCTGATTGAGGCCAGACCGTAGCTTTGCATAGGCGGGTTAATCGCTTTGCAAGATGTGATGATCGTCTGTGTCTGCTATCGGAAGCGTGAAGTAGAAGGTGCTGCCCTGACCCGGCTTGCTTTCGACGCCCACATCGCCCTGGAGTTTCTCTACGATGCGCTGGACGATTGATAACCCCAAGCCGTATCCTCTCAAGCGACTCATCTGGAGTTGGGTGAACTGTGTGAAGAGCTGTGCCTGTTCTTCTTCCGACAAGCCGGCGCCGTTGTCTCGAATCCAAAAACGAACCATCGATTGCCCGTCATCCTCCCTGATTTTGGTAGCGCCCAGCTCCACGCGCGGTGGATTCCCCCCGTATTTAATCGCGTTGCTGATGTAATTGATCCATACCTCTTCAATCCAAGGCGCGTAGCCGACCGCCACAGGCCACAAGGCCGGTACGATGATGTCGGCCTGATGTGCGGCGATCATCTCCTGCAAACGCTCAATCGCCTCGGCCACAATCTCGTCCATCGGGAGCGGCTCAACGTCGATGTTCTTCTGCTTTCGCACGCTGGCCAGCCACAATAGCTCATCGATGATGTTGGTCATCTTCTTGCTGGTGCGCTTGATGCGGCGCGAGGTGTCTTGGATCTTCTCGCGAGACCAACGGTGGGAGCGCTCAATCAATAGCTCGCTGAACCCGCTGATGATGCTCATCGGCCCCTTGAGATCGTGGGCGACGGTGTGGACGAAGGCATCCAACTCCGCGTTGCTTTCCTCAAGCTCTTGGGTGTAGGCTTGTAGCCTCTGATTCATGGTGGCTAATTCGCGGGTGCGCTCTTCGACGCGCTGATCTAGTTCCTCGTTGATGTCTCGAAGATCGGCTAGCGCGTTTTCAAGGCTGTGGGCAGAGAGCCAGGAGACAATAGCTACGGTGAAGAAGCCAAGCATAGTTGGAATAGGAGGCGTACCTTGGGCGTAGGCTTCTAAATGAGTTATTGCGATAAAATGTATTAAAAAGCTACATACGCCAGCAACCACAAAACTAGCCCAAGGTCGGAGGATTACACTGGCCATGAGGATAGGAATCGTAAACAAAAATAGCGCTCGCCCTTCTACTACTTGCTGAGGGGTATCTGTAAAGGCAAAAATAATAGTTAACAGGAGTAAAAAGATAGAACCAGCTATCTCGCCTGACCAGTAACGATTAATTAAGTAGATTACCCCTCCTCCTAAAAAAATCCCCCTATATTGGAGCCTATCCGAATATAGTCACTCTGTATGTTTTGGTTAATTACCGTCACAATTGTCATAGCAATTAACATCAGGAGGGATATACCATACATACCGATTAGCAGAACGTTGAGCAGCCTACGCCGGCGTGCATCCTCTGTGTCTGTCGATGGAACTTCCAATAATTGATTGAAGATTTTAAATGTCATTTTGTCGATTTCAAGTTATAAATTGGATTTACGGAATAGTTCAAAGCCATAGATTGAAAGTGAATTCAGTCGCTTGGAAATGGATTGTGGCCCCGGTTGTCTATTTGACCGGGGCATTTTAAGGCCTAAAGCAAGCAACCCCCGCAGGGATTCGGAGAAGGGCCTAGGTTGACTCAGTTTCCCACCAGATAGAAAGGCGTGTGCCGCCTTCGCAATTTTCCAAGCGGCCGCCATCCACCATCATACCCACGATGCGCAAGTTCTGCGGATAGAGCGACTCTTCGCCGGCCAGGCCGCCGTAATAATCCTGCATCTCGTTGTGACGCGGGGAATTGAGGAGCCGTTGCGCTTCTCGACAATCTGCCTCGCTCAACTGCACGCCGATGTCTTCCACGGTCATCTGCACCCGGTCGGGCAATTCTTCAATCGTGATCGTTATCTCGGCCGGATGAGAACGAAGCATATAGTTGAGTAACTCATCCATCACTCGGATAATCTTCTGCTTTTCTCGTAGCATTTTCTCACACTCCTTGAAAAATAAGTTACAAGTTACGAGTTGGCTAGTGTCTTAAAGATTTCGCCGCTTGGCCCGCCTACGAATGAATTCGAGGCTGATACACGAAACCCGTTAAAAACGGGTTGAAAAACCGCTCAAAAAGCAATCCCAGTGCGTTTTTGGTTGGCTCGTGCCAACTTCGCACTTTGGATATCAGCCGATGGTTTCAACCATCGGCGCGGCGCAGTGGCGAATACTCTGTGACAGTAACCGAGTTGCAAGTTTAAAGTTAAAAAAATTGGCAGCTTTGCTCCCTTGCGTCTTTGTGTTAAATTCTCTTTCCCCGTTGGTGAGTCAACAATCGTGGAAACCCTGCTAATCTATCGTTCCTCGCGCCAGCTTGACCACCAACTGATGAGGCTGGTGAACAACGTCGCGGTCAAGCCGCCGGCAAAGCCGTTGTTGTACAAATTTAATCCGGCGTGCCAGGCGCCCGTGCGCATCACCAGCATCAGATGGACCACCCCGGCGATGATGCCCACCAACGGCCCAAAGCGCCCGCTGATGGGCGCCAACGTCGTGGCGAACAGCGCGGCCAGCAACGGCCCCGCCTGGGCCGGCTCCCAGATCAGCAGCGAACTGCCCACATAGACGCCGGCCATCACGGGCGGGACATTCAGGATGTGCTTGCCGAAGGCCGCAAAGCCGATCATCGTAAACGCGCCTCCCAACGTCGGCCCGTTGAAGGTCCCGCCGACCAGCGCGATGTAGCCCCAGGCCAGCAGGCCGATCAAGCCCATGTTGATGAGCGAGGCGCTCGCGCCGTATAACTCGACGAAATCGGTGGGCAGCGTGCCCACTTCCCGCACCAACTCGCGCGCTTGGCTGATCCCGCGCCGCCCGCGGCCTAAGATCAAGCCGATGATGAGCATGCTCAGCGAATAGAGCAGGAGAAATCCGCCTAGGCGCGCGCTATACTGCTCATCCCAATAAAAGGTCGCTGGAATCTCGAAACCCATCCCGGCCAACAGCGCGGTAATGAAGAGACCCAAAAAGCCACACGACAATCCTACGTTGTAGATGTTGAAGCCCTGATG
>JAAAOZ010000173.1 GCA_009908585.1 Chloroflexota bacterium | reverse complement strand
AGCGCGGTGTTGCCGACGTGATCCTGCGCGATGCTGGCCATCCAGCGATGCAGTCCGTCATCGGGCGCGAAGGTGCCCTGTTGATGGATGGCCCAGGCGTCGTCGGACTTGCGCACCTCATACCAGCGCACGCCCGCGCGTTGCCCGCCGACATCGACCGTTTGGTTGACCACAATGGACTCGTGGGAGCCGAAGTTGCGGTAGGCGGCGCGATGCATCAAGCGCTCGCCGATGGCGTCCACGCGTTGGGTGCTGCTCTTCTGCGGGATGCACTCCCAGGTCTCGACGCAGAGCGGATCGTAGTTGGCGACGGGCAGCTTCTGGTTCGGCAGACCGTTCAGGCCGAAGGTGCTGTTCCCCGGCGTCTCCCAATCGACGTGGAAGGCCCAGAGGCGCATCGTATCCTGCGCGTCGCCCAGCCACGCGCTGTCGTCCACCTCGATGAAGTAGTTCGGCGCGCCGGCGGGCGGCGGCTGGGCGCCGTCGAAGTCGGTGGGGAGCATCCCGCCGAAGTTGATATTCACGTTGGCCAGATCGAAGGCGATCATATTGGCGGGTTCCCCGCGCAACATCCGCTCCCGCTCGAAGGCGAAGACGCCCGCGCCGGCCCAACTGCCGCCGTGCAAAAATTGATTGGCGGTCATATAATAGGCATCCGGCCAGACGCCGAACTTGGGATAGTCATTCATCTTATCGGGGCTGACCTCGAAGGCGTAGCGGTGCCAGCTCCCGGTGGGATCGGCGGTCGCGGAGACGGCGACGCACTCGTAGTACGGCTCGGCGGAGACGGCGAATTGGGTCATCAGCCAGCGGTGCGCAAAGGGATCGAAGAGCGTGATAGGATCGCCATCGTTCATCGTCTCGCACGGGCCGCCGAAGCCCGTCCAGATCGCGTTGCCATCGGCCGGGCCGTAGATCAGCGCGGCCTCCGTGGGCGTCGTCACATCCCAGACCCCCCAATCCAAATTGACCCATTGGACGTAATACTTGCGCCCGGTCGCCGGATCGTAGCCGATATCGCCCTGGGTGTCCGGCGGCGCGACGCCGGAGATGTTCCCGATGCCCTCGAAGCTCTGTTGGGGCAGGGGCATGCTGCCGGGGATGAGCGTCCGTTGCACGACGGGATCGCCTTTGGCTTCCGCCGGCGATAGTTGCGCCTTGGGCAAGATGCGGCGCTCGGAGACGATGCCGCCGCCCGGTCCCGCGCCGACCGGGGCCGTAATCGTCGTCTCCGTCGGCGCGACGAGATCGCGCATTGGCGGGGAGGTGTCGTGGCGGGCCGCCGCGCGGATCTCCGGTCGCAGCGGCGGTATCTCGTTCTCAGGCCCAGCGGCTTGGGTCTGGATCGTTAACAGACTTAACAGACAGACAAACACCAGATAACCAAGTTTCTTCTTCATAAGTTTCTCATCCCCTACTTCTCAATCCTTACTTCTTAATTCTTGATTCTTAATTCTTAATTCTTGATTCTTAATTCTTGATTCTTAATTCTTGATTCTTAATTCTTGATCCTTGTTCTTTTTCGAGTACGATACTTCTATCAGATTTTTCTCAGTGTAACATGGATTGGGCTTTTTACCCGGCGCACTTTTAGGATATAATTTTATCATGGATCGGCTAGCATCAAGCAAATAAAACGAAGGAGAATATTATGACGATTTTAGACATTTTTCTTATCGTCGTTGGGCTTGTGATTCTTGTCTTCTCCACGATAAAAGGGTTACTGCGCACTTTGATGATGATTTTTGGATTTTATCTGGCCACATTGGGGGCTGGTTTTTTGACCCTGAGCACGGATATCATCCAAAGTCTGATGGCCGGAGTTGCGGAAACCTTTGGCGCCGCACCACCTAAACTCAATCTGAGCCAGACTTTTGTCTTTGGGATCGTTGGCGTCCTCTTGTTCGTCATTCTCTACTTTGTGAGCAAGCTGGCCTTTGAGGATACAACGCTCAAAAAGTTGGGCTACTTTGATAACGCCTTTGGCCTGCTGGCCGGGGGGGGATTGGCGATCTTAGTGTTGGCGGTGCTGTGTAATACCTGGGGCGTGGTCGTCAGTCAGCAATGGGATCCGCCCGGGACGTGGCAGGCGATGCGTACGGCTTACGTGACCTCAAATTTTAGACCCTTCTTACATCAAGTCCTCCGCGTCTATGCCCAACTTCTTTTCCAGTTCCGACTCACGGGATACCCGCCCTTTTTCGTCCCGCAATAGCGCAGGGAACGAAGGTGTTCATTGCTTTTCCACGCCGATGTCTGAGACACTGATGTCCGACGCTTTTTGGACCGACCGTCCCATCCTCGAGGCTGAGGAGGATCGCTTTGATTTTCAGGATTACGCGGAGGCCCTGAGCCAAATCGTCCTCTCCGGCAGCACCCCGATCACGATCGGGGTCTTTGGCCCATGGGGCGCCGGCAAAACCAGCTTGATGCGGCTGATCTCCAAATACCTGACGGGGCGCCGGACTGCCAAGCATCGCCGTGCGCACGTCATCTGGTTCAATGCGTGGCAGTACGAGCGTGACAAGGGCGCGATCTGGCGCGCATTGCTCCTGCGCGTCCTGGAGTGTCTGAAAGATCTGGAGCTATCGCCGCCGCATCAACAACGCATCGAGGATTGGGAGACGCGCCTCTACGCCGATGTGGATCGCACCGAGAAGGGTGAGGTGAGGGTCGATTGGAAGAAGTTCGGGCAGGGCGCGCTCACGCTGGGGCTTTCGCTCTCCAGTCTCTCTGGCGGCCTCTTAGAGGTGCTCAAACTGGCCGAGGGCAAGATGAGCACGATTGAGGAGGTCGTCGGCGCCGTCCAGCATGAGGAGATTAAGATTCACCGCCGGCAATTGACGCTGCTGGAGGAGTTCCGCAGCGGATTCGCCGAGATTGTTCTCCAGTACATCCGCAAGCGCAATGGGCTGTTGATTATCTTCATCGATGATCTGGATCGCTGCCTGCCTGACCGAGCGTTGGAAGTCTTGGAGACGATCAAGCTCTTTTTGGATGTGCCGGGCTGCGCTTTCTTCTTGGCGGCGGATCACGAGCGCATCGAGACGGTGGTCGAGCAGAAATACGGCTCGCAAGAGGAGGGCGTGGGGGAGAGTTACCTGGAAAAACTCGTCCAGTTGCCCTTCTATCTGCCGCCCTTAGAAGAGGTGCAGATGAAGCGCTTCATTGCGCGGGCGGCGTCGGATCTGCCGCCGGAGGTGCATCAGATCTTCGCCTGCGGTCTTCCCCCTAATCCTCGACTGATTAAGCGGATTCTCAACATCTTTCGGCTCCTTCAGCAGTTGGCCGAGCGGCGCGTCGCACGCGGCAAAATGATGACCATCGAAGCGACGCTTTTGGCCAAAATGGTCGTGATTCAGGGCCGCTATCGGGATCTCTATCACGATCTCCTGGAATATCCCAACTTGATCCAGGACCTGGAGATGCGCGCGCGCAGCGATGAGAAAAAAGATACGCCGCCACTGATTCCGGGATTGCGGGCCGCGCCCTTACTGATCGAAAAGTACGAGAGCCGGCGGCCCTTGATGCGGATGTTGCGCATCCCGGAGTCGTTTAAGATGCTTTCAGCGATGGAGATCGGCAGCTATTTGCATCTCACGCTGCCCACGGGCCAGGATCAAAACGTGCGGTTAGATCCCAACCAGCGTCTCTGGAGCGATCTGCTGAGCGGCGATCTCACGCGCATCCGCGCGGCCGTGCGCGAGGTACATCAAGGCGAGATGGCCGCCCGATATGCGAAGGCGCTCCTCAAGATCTTTCTGGGTGAACGCGAGGCAACCTTCCAACAGCGCCTTTCGGCGGGTTGGGCGTTGGGCTATTTGAACGACCCGCGCGATTTCGACGCGACGGTCGCCCTCCCCGCCGGGAAGTTTCCCTACGGCGAGGAGGCGCTGCCCTATTACGTCTTGCCTTATCGCATCGCCCGCTATCCCGTCACCAACCAACAGTACGAAGCGTTCCTGCGCGCCCATCCGAGCGTGCCCGCGCCCTACGTCGAGGAGGCCTGGGCCAACGCCTATAACTGGGATCGCGAGGAGCGTACCCATCCGCCGGGCAAGGGCAACTTCCCCGTCGTGCTGGTCACCTGGCCGGAGGCGAAGGCCTACTGCGAGTGGGTCGGCGGGCGGCTGCCGACGCAGGAGGAGTGGGAGCGCGCGGCGCGCGGCTTAGATGGTCGGATGTATCCGTGGGGCAATACCTTCGATATGCGCAAGGCCAACACGCGCGAAAGCGGCCTCGGCGGCCCGACGCCGGTGGGATTGTTCATCGAGGGCCTCAGCCCGGAAGGGCTGTTCGATGCGGCCGGCAACGTGTGGGAATGGACGAGCAGCGACTACAATCTCAAAACCAAGGTGCTGCGGGGCGGCGCGTGGAGCTTTGCGGCGGAATCGGCGCGCGTCTTCGCCTCGGAGCGGAGCCTGCCGCACAATCGCTCCGCCGCGATTGGCTTTCGCGTGGCCTTCGCTGCCGAGAACGCCGATAAATCGCAGGCAGAATAGGAGGGATCGCGATGGACCTACTCATCTGGTTAGGCATCTGGATCGTCCTGGGCGCTGGGGTGGGCGTTATCCCCGGCTTGGTGCTACCGAAGGCGCCGCCATACGGCCGCGAGGGCGACATCGTCTTCGCCGTGGCCACCACGGTCATCTGGGGGTTGCTCTTCCATTACCTCTTGTCCATGGTGGATATGCCCATCTTCGCGCGCAGCGTCATTAAGATCATCGAGCCGGTTACCACGGCGGGCATCGTCCTGTGGTTGCTTCGGCTCTTGCATCGCCGCCAATCAGGCGATTGAATTGACATCCGTTCCCTTTCATGGGTCTTTTGGATTTTGCCGGGCAACCCCCTCAGCATCCCTAAAAGTAGCCGAGAATTGCGTGTTTGTGGGGATTACAGACCTTTTTCGCGTCGTTAATGGGTTGTGGGTGGGGATGGTATGATTGCATCCGGCGAATTCCTGAAGAGCCGCCTCTTCTTACTAGTATCAGTTTAGTTACGTAAGAGAGGGTCTATCCCTCTTTCTCGTCGAGGGAGGCCTCCATGACCTCGAATTTCTCATCGAGGTCGGCGGCCAAGTCCAACGCTTCCTCGTCCAAGGCAGGGAGGAATGACGAACCGGCGAAGGCCGGTTTCGCCCTGGCGCACGCCCTTTAGCCGCGAATTCCCACGGCCATGGGGCCTTAGGGCCCAGGAGGGCCCCAGGAGGGCCAAGGTATTCGCCAGGCGTGGAGCGTCGCTCATCAAACTCTTACTACGCTTCCCAACTAACATCATCACCGGGGTCGAACCGGCAAATCCGCATCCTTAATCGCTGCCCCGACGATTATGTTGGAAGGACCACGTTGTTCCTGGCCGTCCCGGGATGATACAAGGACGGGGCCTAAGATATTGTTGTAGGTCGTCTCCAGGATCTCGTGCCCTTCTAACACCGCACCGTATTCCGTGGCGACGTTGGCAGAATCCACTTGCGCGTAGATCGGCGTCCCCTCCATCAAGCCGCCGGAGAAGTTGCTATCCACCTCACTGTAATATTCATCCCCCACCAGAAGCGTCAACGAATCGCCGGGAGCCAACGGCTCGCTGATGCCCCAAGCAATCCCCTCATCACACAGGAACCCCCAGACGTCGTTGGGTTGCTGAGGGATCGGATCTGGGTCGACGTAAGCATCGACCCAAAAATTATCGGTGACTGCCATGGCGCCCCGATTCTTGATCACCACCTGGACCTGATCTGGCGTGGCGATGATCGACTCGACGACAAGATCCGGGGCTTGAATGATGTGCTTACCGACCAGCGGCAGATAGATCGTCGCCACCTCTGTAGGAGCGAACTCCATGACCTCCAACATAAAGCTCGTGCTGGCCTGGGCCGCGCCGTCATTGACGGTGATCGTAATCCACGCCGTCCCGGTCAACGAGGGGGTCGGCACGATGGAGACCGTGCGCGTTGTCCCGCTGCCTCGGAAGCTGAATGCGTCGGTCGGCACCAGCGTCGCATCCGACGACACTGCCGACAGCGTCAAATCGGCCAGGGGAGTGTCAACATCCCCGATGACGAAGGGGAGTGGCGGCGTCGCCGTACCCTCCTGCACGCTCTGATCCGCTATTTCTGAGATG
>JAAAOZ010000162.1 GCA_009908585.1 Chloroflexota bacterium | reverse complement strand
GCGACCAGCCCGGTCGTGATCGCGGCGTGGGAGGATGTGGCCCGCGACTTAGGCTGGCCGGATCAGGCGGTCGGCTGGGAGGACATTCAGCGCCAGGCGACGGAAAATCCTGACTTCAAATGGAATCACCCCAGCACCGGCCATGCCAGCGGCCTGTTGGCGACCTTGGCGGAGTTCTACGCCGGCGCCGGCCTGACGCGCGGCCTGACGCCGGAGGATGCAACGGCGCAATCGACCATAGATTATGTCCGCAACGTCGAATCGACCGTGCGCTTCTATGGCGAGGGCGAGGATGTCATCGTGCAGCGCTTGGCAGAAGAGGGGCGCGATTTTCTGGACGCCTTCGTGACGCAGGAGCAGGTCGTCATCGCCTGGAACCAAAACCATCCCAGCGATCGCCTCGTCGCGCTCTACCCCGCCGAAGGCACGCTCTGGGCCGATCACCCGTTAGCGCTGCTGGCGTTGGGTGCGGCGGGCGAGACGCCAGTCTTGGATAATCAGCGCCGCACCTACCAGGCTTTCACCGCCTATTTGATGACGCCGGAGGTGCAGAAGCAGCTCTTGGACGCGGGCTATCGGCCGGCGGATCTGGACATCCAGTTGAACGGCGCGGGCAGTCCCTTCGAGGCCAGCGATGCCGTCGATTGGCGCCAGCCGCAGACGACGCTCCAGATCCCCTCCGCCGAGGTGGTGGAGGTAGTGCAGAACGTCTGGTGGTACACCAAGCGCCCCACCAACGTCTATCTGGTCGTCGATACCAGCGGAAGTATGGATGGGGTGAAATTGACGCGCACGCAGGAGGCGTTGCAATCCTTCGTCGCGCAGATGCGCGGGGATCGTGACCAGATCGGTGTGATCTCGTTCAGCACCGATGTCTCTGAACTGCGCTCGCTTCAGGCGTTGGACGATGCCGGGCGCAGTGAGCTGCGCGCCGCTATCGATAATTTGCGGGCGACGGGCGAGACTTCGCTGGTCGATGGCGTGTGGGAAGCTTATACGAAGCTCCAGGCCATCGGGGATACCGAGGCCATCAACGCCATCGTCGTGATGACCGACGGCCACGAGAATCACAGCCGGCATTCCCTTTCGGAGCTGCGGCGGCGCTGGGAGAGCGAGGAGGCGCAAGGCGTCCCCGTCGTGATCTTCACCATCGCTTTCGGCGATCACGCCGATCAGAAGCTCTTGCAGCGGATGGCCGAGATCGGAGAAGGGCAATTCCGCCGCGCCGATGAGACCGACATCGAAGAACTCTATAAGATCATCTCCACCTATTTCTAGTTCTAGGAGATAATTCAATTGACAGGCCATAAATTTGTCCATTTGATGTTTTGTCGCTTTGGTATTTCGTGATCTATGACCGATATTCGATCCGACATAGAAAAAGAAGCCCAAAGCGCCCTCATCCAGTATGCCTTCTTTCGGTGGGAAAACGCGGTGCTCTTGGGATTGAGCTTGATCCTGGCCTCCTTCCAATGGCTTGGCATCTTCTCCGTGCCCTTTCTGCCAGCGTGGGGATGGCTCGTCTTGGGCGGTGTGGGCGTAGCGGCCATGACTGTCTCCAGTCTTACGGATGCGGAGACGAACGCGAAAGTACTCCGGGCGCTTTTCCAAGAGCGTTTTAATCCACGCGATATTCACAATCCCGGTTTACGGCAAGAGGTCGAGCGCGCGTTGGAATATCAGGAGCGCATCGAATCCCATATTGGAAAGCAGGAGGCGGGCGTGCTCCGCGACCGCTTGAATAACACGGCGAATCAGTTGGCCGATTGGATTGCCAATATTTACCAGTTGGCGATGCGACTAGATGCCTACCGACGCGACCCTCTGTTGCCGCAGGAGCGCGAGACGGCGCCGGAGGAGTTGGAGACGCTGCGCTCGCGGGTGGAGTATGAGAAAGATCCAGATGTGCGCCAACAATTGAGCGAATTAATCGAGCGCAAGCATCAGCAATTAGAGTCGATGCAGGCGTTGGATGCGCGGATGAAGCAGGCGGAGTTGCGATTAGAGGAGAGTTTAACCTCGTTGGCGACCGTTTACAATCAGATGCAGCTTATCAGCGCGCAGGATGTTGATAGTGGTCGCTCCGAGCGCTTGCGCCAGGATATTAACGAGCAGGTGAGCCGGCTCGATGATTTGGTCACCAGTCTCAACGAGGTTTATGATTATGATGGATTGGAACTTTGAGGAGGGAACTGAGTGGTGAGTAGGATGCGAAACCATTTAAATATCACGATCATCGCGGCGCTCATTTTGGGGCTGCTCTTGGCGGGATGCAATGCGCCGGGCGGGCAGGAGCCGACCCAAGGCGAGGTTATCGTCTTTGTAGCAGTGCCGTTGAGCGGCTTCCAGGCCAATGGCGGCCAGACCGTCTTGGGCGGCGTGCGTTTGGCGGCGGCAGAGATCAATCGCAGCGGTGGCCTGATGGGCTATCGCGTGGTAGTACGTCCGTTAGATGATGAATCCGACAGCGACGTGGCCGTCTCTCAGATTGCCGAGATCGAAGAGGCGCTTCAGCAAGGCGAGAAGGTCTTGGGCGTGATCGGGCACCTCAACAGCGGTCAGACTTTGGCCGCGATGGAGTACTACAAAGATATGCCCATCATCGTTGTCACGCCGACGGCGTCTGAGCAGAGTCTCAGTGAGCGCGGGTACGAGAACTTCTTCCGCGTCAACGCCAGCGATGACGTGCAGGCGGCGGTTGATGCGCGATTCTTGGCCGAGCACTTGGGCGCCCAGCGCATCGCCGTGGTGCATAACGACACGGAGTACGGGCGTGGTCTGGCCGAAGCGCTGATTAAGGAGTTAGCATTGCATAACGCCGAAGCCGTGACCAACATCGAGGTGGGCGAAGGCCAGGGCGCGTACGCGGCAGAGATCGAAGAGATCCAGGCGGCGAATCCCGATGCGATTTTCTACGCGGGCTACGAGATCGAGGCGCCCTACCTGCGCTATCAATTGGTCGAGGCCGGCGTGGATCTGCCGATGTTGGCGAGCGACGGCGCGTTCTTGGCGGCGACCATCGATGAGGCCGCCGGCGCCGCCGAAGGGATGTATGTCAGCGCGTTCGCGCCCAGTCCCCGCAACGTCGCGGACGAGGATTGGTTCGAGGCTTACCAAGTGGTCGAGTACCGCAACCCCGACACCTACTCCGTCAACGGCTACGTGGCGATGCAGGTGTTGGCCGAGGGCGTGCGCAAGGCGGATACCTTGCAGGCAAATCAGATCGCCACGTCGTTGCAGGGCAGCTCGGTGAAGACGCTGCTCAACGAACTGAAGTACCAGAACAACGGCGACCTTACTGATCCCCAGATTTGGATCTATCAAGTGCAGGATGATGAATTCCAGCAGGTCGATTGGTGAGCTGAATAGAGGAGGAGCTATATGAATCGTTATACACTTGCCCAGCGGGTAAATGTTCTGGTCGATCAGGGCATTTTTGAGGATGAAGAGAGTTTGAAAAATACTGCCTATCGAAGTCTTTTGATTCTTCATCCGGAATTGAAATTAGAAATAGCTTTTTCCCTATATAAGCAAGAAGAGATTTCTTTGGGGAAAGCTGCCGAAATTGTCGGAATCTCTCACGAAGAACTTAAAGAGATTATGGCTTCGCGAGGGATTGAGCGTAAAATTCCTGTACTTTCTTCTGAGGATGTGGAGACTGGCGTGAGCCGTTTATTGGAAAGAGAATGAAAGGCTTCTTGATCGATACAAATATCCTCAGTATCTTCGCTAAAGCAGATGGCCTCTCTGTACTATGCCGTTTGTTGGGATGTGAAGAGTTACCCATCACGCCGAGTGTTCTGGATTAGCTTTTAGTCCCCTTAGAGTATGGATATGATTTCCCTGATAAGGTTCTGGAGATAGCTGAAGTCGTAGCTGTGACAAAGAGGGAAATTGAGATGTATGAGGCTCTTCGGTTACGGGGTAGATTGAGTGCTGCTGACGCGGAGATGATTATGGTCTGTAAGCAGCGTGGATGGCTTTACATCACAATGGACAAAGTGGCTTTACGGGTTGCTAATACATTGAGCGTGGAGACTGCGGACTTGCAAACCTTGTTGGAGGCAATTAAGAGAAAAGAGTTGCTTGATCGAGAGCAGTTGCGAACACTAATCGACCGCATGGAGCAAGAGGAACGAACTCATCTTCCATACAAAGATTCCATTTTTTTTCGACGAGGAATAAGAAGAGATGAAAAGCTGTTGTGAAACAAAGAAGAGGGGGGCGTGTGAATGAACTGATCGCGAAGACGGTCTACTTTGCCGAACCCGGCCCGCAGAATTCGAAGCGCACGTTGGAATTGGCGGATGACCGCGCCGAGGTGTTGGGCATCGATACCGCGCTGGTAGCTACCACCACTGGCGAGACGGGCGTTTTGGCCGGGCAGGTCCTTTCGGATATGTGCGTGGTGGCGGTGACCCATTCCATGGGCTTCAAGAAGCCGTTCGAGCAAGAACTGACGCCGGAGAACCGCGAGTTGATGGTCTCCTCCGGCGTGTCGATTCTGACGGCGACGCATGCCTTCGGCGGCGTCGGGCGCTCCGTCCGCAAGCAACTGGGCACCTACGAGGTCGAGGAGATCATCGCCTACACGCTGCGCTGCTTTGGGCAGGGCATGAAGGTCGTGGCGGAGATCACGCTCATGGCCGCCGATGCCGGCCTCATCGCGACCAAGGAGCCGGTGATGGTCATAGCGGGTACGGGGCGCGGCGCCGATACGGCGGTTGTCGTGATGCCGACGCACGCGCAGACTTTCTTCGATCTAAAATTCCTGGAAGTGGTCTGTATGCCCGCGCCGCAGCATCCCGCGTTCGCCAAAACGTGAGGCGCGAGCGATCTAATATTCGAAACACTCACCTCATCAGCTAAAAATTCACGGCGAGGCCTTTTGGCCTCGCCGTTGCTTTATCCTTGGAGTACGTTCTTTACTTGGCTCTTCAGGAATTCGCCGGATGCAATCAGCCAAGCGTTATTGCGCCACCCACCCACAACCCAGTGACGACGCGAAAAAGGTCTGTAATCCCCACAAACACGCAATTCTTGGCTACTTTTAGGGCTACTGAGGGGGGTTGCCCGGCAAAATCCAAAAGACCCCTTTACTTGAGATGCGGGAGAATGAGGTACAAGATTTGCTTTTGAATATCGGCGGTGTTCTCCGGCATCAGGATGTTATCGAAGAGATACCACTGCTCGATATGCTCGACGGTCGCGCCCGGCGCCAACTGAGTCAGCGGGCCGAGCGTCTCGACTTCCAACATACGCTGATTGGTGAAGGTCTCCACGTTGACGCCCCGATCAGGGTAGGGCGCGCTCGAATCGCTCTCGAAGATCTTGACGAAGAGATGTCCGGCGCGCACGTACGCCCCCCACCCCTGATTCACCCAGAAGCCGGCCTTCTGCGGCGTCTTCGCGCCGGGATCTTGCTGTAGCATGGCGAAGCGCGTGCCCCACGTCCAGCGGGGATCGGCCAGATCGGTGTAGGCCCACAAGGTGATGTTGCCGTTGGGCAGCAGATTATCGCGATGGGAGCCGCGCTCCGGCATCGGTACGATGGCCTTGCCGCCCGGCGCCATCACGGAGAGCGCCCAGGGCGCCAACTCGACCGTCCAGAGGTTGGTGTTGCGCAGGCGATGCGTCACGGTCACGTGCGCCGCTTCTGGATCTAGCGCGATGTCCATCTCCTTCTGGATGCCCGTTGTCGCCTCGACTGGCTGGATGAAGCACGTGGTACCTGCTTTCTCTTCCACCGTGATCGGGTCATTATCCGGCGCGTAGGTGCGCGGCTGCTCCTCCGGCGCATGCCAGAGACGATGCCCGCCGTAATTATGCCACTCGGCATCGCCGGATCTACCCAGCCACTCCTCGTACTCGCAGAACTCGTTGGGCGCATCCAAAAACCCAAAGCGAATCACGCGCGGCCCCACCTCGCCGGTGACGATCAGATCCACCTTCTCATTCGTCAACCGATAACAGGTCTCCCATCCCTTGTACGGTACGATCTCCACAAGCATAAGCGATTCCTCCCTAATCCTATTAAAAATTTGGGATGGTTCATTTTCCGGGATAATTAGGTTTACACTCTGTCAGCGACTATCGTAGACCCGTAGGTCTACTGACCTACGGAA
>JAAAOZ010000115.1 GCA_009908585.1 Chloroflexota bacterium | reverse complement strand
CGGAGCAAATCAAGGATCTGCTCCACAGCGCGCTCAAAGATGAAGCGCGGGGCTATGGTCAGCGGGAGATCGTAATCGACCCGGAGGCGCTGGAGCATCTCGCGCATTTGGCCGATGGTGATGCGCGCAGCGCGCTCAACGCCCTGGAGTTGGCCGTCGAATCCACGCCGCCCGACGCCGACCGCCGACTGCACATCACGCTGGAGGTGGCCGAGGAGTCCATCCAGCAGCGCGCGATGCAGTACGATAAATCTGGAGATGAGCACTACAATACCGTCAGCGCCTTCATCAAGTCCGTTCGCGGCTCCGACCCGGACGCGGCGCTCTACTACCTGGCCAAGATGGTCCTGGCCGGCGAGGACCCGCGCTTTATCTTCCGGCGGCTCATCATCTTGGCGGCCGAGGACATCGGTCTGGCATCGCCGATGGCCATCAGCGTGGTGATGTCGTGCGCGCAGGCCTTCGAGTGGGTGGGCATGCCGGAGGGGCAATATCATCTGGCGGAAGCGACGCTCTACCTGGCGACGGCGGCCAAATCCAACAGCGCCGGCGCCTACTGGCAAGCGCGGAAGGAGATCGAGGCGCACGGCTATCGTCCACCGCCCAGATACCTGCAAGACCCGCGCACGTTGCTCAAGCACGAGAAAGCCCAGGCGCCCGACTACAAATATCCCCACGACTATCCCGACGGCTGGGTGGCGCAGCGCTATTTGCCGAACGGCGTCCGGGCCGGGTGGTATCAGCCGACGGATCACGGTTTTGAGCAGCGCATCGCGGAACATTTGAAGACGTTAAAACGTAAGAAGAAATAGCAGCGCTGGCGGCTTAATTAAGGGGGCTACAATGATCACCTTGACCTGGTATGGACACGCGACGTGGGGCATCGAGATTGATGAGACACGTCTGTTGATAGATCCTTTCTTCGAGGGCAATCCCGTCGCCGAGGTGGCGTTGGAGGCTTTGGAGGCCGACTACATCATCGTGACCCACGGCCACGGCGATCACGTCGGCGATACCGTCGCCCTGGCGGAGCGCACGGGCGCTACCGTCATCGCCAACTTCGAGATCTGCAATTGGCTGCAAGATCAAGGCGTTGAAAATGTCCATCCCCAGCACATCGGCGGCGGATTTCACTATCCCTTTGGCTATCTCAAGCTCACCATCGCGATGCACGGCTCCGCGCTGCCCGATGGCAGCTACGGGGGGATGCCGGCCGGCGTGATGATCCGCACGGACGGGGCTACGATCTATCACGCGGGCGATACCGGCCTCTTCGCGAGCATGGAGTTGATCGGTGAGGAGGGCATCGATGTCGCCCTGCTGCCCATCGGCGATAACTTTACGATGGGGCCAGACGACGCCCTGCGCGCGGTGAAGCTCATCCGCCCGCGCGTCGTCATCCCGATGCACTATGAAACCTGGGAACTTATCGCGCAGGATCCCCACGCTTGGGCCAAGCGCGTGGAGGAACAGACTAAGACGCACCCGGTCGTATTATCCATTGGCGAAACGTATACTGTGGAGTAAATAACTATGACAGACCCAATTACCAATCGCACGGCGCAAATTTTGGCCGGCGCGGATGCACTGCTTATCCCCATCAGCGAGATTTACGACGCCCTCAAATCCGAGGGCTGGATGGGGTGGATTAACGAGGATATGTTTTTGCGCCTGCTGCTCTCAGACAGTCGCTTCGATGTCGTCGAGGGGCTGGTCGGCGCGGAGATCCTGGAGATGGTGCTGCCCAACGCGATGCTAGGCCAGCGATGGCTCAGCGGGCCGCGCGTGATGTTGCGCAGTCGCGTCACTTCGCCGCGCGCCATTATCGTCGACGAGTTGGACAATCTGGCCGAGATGAACGAAGCGCTGGAGATCGCCTGGCAAATGCACGCCGCGGACGATCCGGAGATTCGCGCCGAACTGGTCAATCTCCTGATGATGGCGGATATGTTGGAGCGCGAGTTAAAATATGCGCTGATGCAAGACACCTTCGATCCTTTTGAGGCGGGGGCGGACTTTCCCGCTTCATCCAGTGAAGCCCCCAACAACTCAGGATAATATCGATTTGTAAGGTCCACATCCAAACTAAGGTAGTTCCAGAAATTAAAACCTCCCAAACCTGATGCTTTTCCCTCGGAATCCCCTTGTTTTTGGGAGACGTATTTTCTGAACGGCCTAATCTATCAGCAAACCGGAGTAGCCAATCCAATATGTGGTGGCGAGATTGTATAGCGAAATATGTCCGAAGCCTGTGTCTGGCCCTTCTGCTGCTGTTGCTCTTCAGCGCTTGCGGCGGTGGGGAGGGCGAAGCGCTGAGGCGGATCCGGAAGAGTGGCCAACTTCGCGTGGCCATCGATCCCAGCTTTCCGCCCTTCGAGACCGTCAACGGCCAAGGTGAGATCGTCGGCCTAGATGTGGATTTGGCGCGCGCCATCGCTCAGGAGTTGGGCGTGGAGGCGGTGTTCGTCACGACGAGCTACGACGCCCTCTACGATGCTATCATCTCCGAGGATGCCGACATCATCATCTCCGCACTCTATCCCGACCCCAATCAAATGCAGACCTTCGCCTTCAGTTCGGCCTATTTCAACGCTGGTGAGGTGGTCGTCGTGCCGAGTAATATGGGCATCAACAACATTCCTGCCGATTTGGCCGGTAAGCGCATCAGCGTCGTGAACAGCACGGCGGGGCATCTAGAAGCGTTACAATGGAAAAAGAGCCTCTCGCCTGCGCCCACGATAGTTGCCGCTGCGACTGGAGAAGAGGCCATCAACATGCTCATCAACGGGCAGGCCGATGTGAGCGTGGTGAGCAATATCACCGCCCAGATGGCCATCGGGGCGCATCCAGAGCTGCAAAAGGTGAATCATCACCTCTCACAGGAGCCGTATGTCATCGCCACGCGCGTCGAAAATACCAAACTGATGGAAGCGATTGAGGACGCTCTGGACAAAATGCGACAGACTGGCACGCTGGAGACTATCATCCAGAAGTGGATGCGATGAATTCTCTGAGGCAGTCTCCCGATGTGATGTAATGTTGATGTAACGTTGACAATCTCCCCCCTCTGAGTAAAATCCAAGCTGGTATCCAAAAAGCGAAAGGAGACGAAGACCTATGGCGACGATACACGTTTCAGAGCATCCGTTAGTTAAGCACAAACTCACGTTGCTTCGAGATCAGGAGACCGATCCCAAGAAGTTTCGTGAACTTATCCGCGAGATCACCATCCTGCTAGCGTATGAAGTGACCAAGGACCTGCAGGTTGAGTCGGTCGAGGTCGAGACACCCATGGCTCCCTGCAAGGGCTTCCGGCTTCAAGAACCCATCGGCCTTATTCCCATCCTGCGAGCCGGCCTGGGCATGGTCGAGGGCATCTGGGAGATGATCCCTTCCGCCGAAGTCTGGCACATTGGCCTCTTTCGAGATGAGCAAACGCTCCGCCCCGTCGCCTACTACAATCGATTGCCCGTGCATCCCACCGTCTCCGTCTGCCTGATCTTGGACCCGATGCTGGCGACCGGCGGTTCCGCCGTCAAAACCGTGAACATTCTCAAGGAGTGGGGAGCGCGACGCATCAAATTTATGGGATTGATCGGCGCGCCGGAGGGGGTGGAGAATTTGAATGATCAACATCCCGATGTGGATCTTTACCTGGCGACGGTCGATGACCATCTGGATGAGAACGGCTTCATCATTCCAGGGCTGGGCGACGCCGGAGATCGTCAATTTGGCACGGGGTGAATGATTGAAGGCTAAGGATGGGTCTTTTGGATTTCGCCGGACAATTCCCCGGATAGCCCTAAAAATGACGCGGATTTGTGTGGTTGTGGGGATCACAGACCTTTTTTACGTCGTTATTGGGTTGAGGATGGGGATAGTATGATTGCACCCGGCGAATTCCTGAAGAACCCTAAGGATTAGCGCCGTGAAATTTGGGGCTAATTATCTGCTGACATTGTTCGGCGGCTTTCTCCTCGCCGTGATTGGCACCCAACTGGGCAAACGGGGGGGGCAACCCCTCGATATCATCGCCGTGCCCGGCGGTCGCCGGCGACACAAGCGCCCGCTTTCGCGCCTGGGCGGCCTCGGCATCGCCGTGGGCTTTTTCGGAGCGCTCGCGCTCTCCCATCTTCAGCCGATCCCAACCGCCGATCCCAAGGAATCCCAACGCTTTTGGGGCTTGGTGATTGGCGGCCTCGTTATTTTCCTCATTGGTCTCTTAGACGATCACGACGATCTGCCGCCCTGGGCGCAATACACCGGCTACCTCGTCGCTGCGCTCATCGCCGTTCGGGCCGACATCATCCTGGAACGCTTCAACAACCCCCTCACCAACGAGATGATCGTCCTCCCCGCCTTGCTCTACATCCCCCTGACCGTCTTCTGGATCACGGGCATGATCGTCACCGTCAACTGGCTCGATGGCCTCGACGGCCTGGCCGCCGGCATCGCCGCCATCTTGGCCACGATCCTCACCTTTCACATGCTCCGCGTCGAGCAGTACAGCGTTGTGCCCCAGGCTTTGGCGCTTTTGGGTGCTTCTTTGGGATTTTTAGTTTATAATACCCCTCCGGCGCGCGTTTTTATGGGCAGTGGCGGCGCCTTCCTGTTGGGCTACCTGATGGGCGCGATGGGCTTGATCGCGGGCGGGCGTGTCGCTACCGTGCTGCTGGTGATGGGCATCCCCATCGTCGATGTCGCCTGGACGATCTTGGATCGCTGGCGGCACGGCGTCAGTCCCTTTCGGGGGGATCGCCGCCATCTCCACTTCCGATTGCAGGATGCGGGGCTTTCGACCCGCGTCATCATCTTCATCTACTGGGGATTCTGCGCCGTCGCCGGCGCGATGGCCCTGCTGCTCTCATCGCGCTTGTATAAATTGATGACGCTGATCTTGCTGATTGGCATCACATTGATCGCGCTCTTCTATCTCAGCGAGCGCCAATAAAACTAACCTTGCGAAGGTTCCTGAAGGGATCTCAAGCCACGAGCCTTGTGGGCTTTCAGATGTAACATTGTAATGGAGGCCGTTTGTAACCTTCGCAAGGGAGCTTGCAAATTGCAACTTTCAACTGACTTTCAAGGAGGAACTATGAATCATCCCGATTTGCACGGTGTTTTCCCGGCGATTGTCACGCCGTATCAGGACGACGAAGCGATAGATGAAGCGCGCCTGCGTGAGCTGCTCCAGCGCTTGCTGCCGGATGTCGATGGCTTTGTCGTCAACGGCACCAGCGGCGATTTTCCCTTACTCAGCCGCGAGGAGCGCCGCCGAACGCTGGAGATCACTGCCGAGGAAATCGCCGGCGCCGGCAAACTCCTGATCGCGGGCGCCGGCGCCGTCGCCACCCGCGACGTCATTGCCCTGACCCAAGATGCGCTCGCCGTCGGGGCGGACGCGGCGCTCGTCGTGACGCCCTACTACCTGCGCCCGACGCCCGCCGGCCTCTATCGCCACTTCGCCGACCTGGCCGCTGCCGTGCCGGAGATGCCCATCCTGCTGTACAACTTCCCGCAATTGGCGGGCCAAGCCATCCCGCCGGAAACCGTCGCGGCCCTGCGCGCCGACAATCCCAGCATCATCGGGATGAAGGATACCTCCGGCGACCTCGCCTACTTTCTCGCCGTGATGGAGAAAACGGACGCCGACTTCCAGATGTTAGTCGGGCAGGGGACGTTGCTCCTGCCGGCGTTGGCGATGGGCGGCGTCGGCGGCGTCCTGGCCGCCGCTAACCTGATCCCCGGCCATTATCAGAAGCTGCGCGCGGCTGATCGGGCGTTACGGCAGCTTGGGCGTGCGCGTCGGATTAGAATTGCAGGGCTTCCCCGTCGGCGCGCCGCGTCGCCCCCTCACGCTGGCGGGCACGCTGGATGCGGCCGAGCGCGCTGCCTTTGAGCGAGCGCTTTGGGCATGTGCGGAGGCCGCTTGAATTCGCTCCAGATGTATCGCCGTTTACATAGTTTGAGCGCCCTCTTCCTGGGGCTGATGATTGGGCTGCTTGTGCTCGCACTATCAGCGTGTGCTTCCCGCTCGCCCACAGCCACGACACCGCCCTCCACCGCGACGAACACTGTGCCTCCCTCAACGCCAACCGCCGCCATGACCCCCGTCCCCACGCCGATTCCGCAGCAGTTGGTGCTCTGCTCGGTGGAGCCGCAGGCC
>JAAAOZ010000438.1 GCA_009908585.1 Chloroflexota bacterium | reverse complement strand
AGAAAAGTAAGAATTTAGTTTGTCGAGATGCGAGGAATTGATGTCAATAGCACAGATGTTCTGTAAACGTATTTTAGGACTTGACACAGCAATGGCTCGTCTTGATAAGATCGCGCGCTATCTGCTCAAGCCGGTGAACCGCGCCGTGCGCGAGTTTGGCCTTATCGCGGATGGGGATCGCGTCGCTGTGGGCGTCTCCGGCGGCAAGGACAGCCGCGCGCTGTTGGATCTGCTCGTGCGCGGCGTGGACATCCCCGGCGATTACGAGGTCGTCGCTCTCCACATCGACGGCGCCGACGTGGGCCTGCCAGATTTGGCGCCGACGCTGGCGCCGTGGTTTCGCGCCTTGGGCGTCGAGTACGAGATCGCCCCGTTGGAGGCGCCGCCGGACGAGAAGCTGCCGCTGAGCTGTTTTCGGTGCGCGTGGCTGCGGCGCAAGGCGCTCTTCTTCGCCGCCGACCGCCACGGATGCAACAAGGTCGCCTTCGGCCACCACGCCGATGACGCCGCCGTCACTACATTGATGAGTCTGTTCTACAAGGGCCAACTGGAGCGGCTGGCCCCGCGCCGGGCTTTCTTCGACGGGCATTTCGAGGTCATCCGCCCGCTCATCTACGCGCCCCAGAAGGAGATCGCGCGCTATGCCCGCGCCGCCGGCTGGACGCTCCCGGCGGATCAGGATCAAGTCTGCCCGCGCGAGGGCGAGACGCGCCGCGATAAGATCGAGCGCTTCTTGGCGAGCTTCCCCGATCAAGAGCGCGAGCAGATGCGGGCGAATTTGTGGCGAATCAACGAATAAGCGAATCAGCGGATGAGCGAATCGGCGAATAGCCGACTACGTGAGGGAGGATGTTGATGGCTGACCGGCGTCGAATGTACAAGCTGCGCAAGTTGAGCAAATTTCTCTCGCTGCTGCTGCGCCATCGCCCGGCGCGTTTCCCCATCGAGATGGACGCGGCGGGTTACGCGGCGTTGGACGAGGTGATGCACATGCTCAACGGCCTGCCGAATTTCCGCTGGGCCACGCGCGACGATGTACAGGCCGTCGTCGATGCGGATGGGCAGCGCAAGCGCTTCGAGCTGGACGAGGGGCGCATCCGTGCGCTATACGGCCACACGGCCCTGCGTCCCACCTACGAGCCGGTCACGCCGCCGGAGCGACTCTATCACGGCACGGCGCCCGGCAACTTAGACGCGATCTGGCGCGAGGGGCTGCAACCAATGCAGCGGCAGTACGTCCATCTGGCGCACACGCCGGAGGGCGCGCTGGGCATCGGACGCCGGCACGCGCGCGATCCCGTGCTGCTGCACATCGCGGCGGCGGCGGCGCACGCGGCGGGCATCGCGTTCTATCACCCCGTCAAGGAGATCTATCTGGTCGAGCAGATGCCGCCGCAGTACATCGAGGCGCAAGAGAGGTCTGAAGCATAACGGTGGGAACGAGTCCTCGGGAATACGCATGATGAGAATAGCAAAGCAGCAAAGCGGCAAAACAACAAAGGGGTTTCTTGCACATCCTGCAAATCTTGTTAATCCTGTCAGCAATCTTTTACGATGTACCCAACCGAGGGAGGTTAATGATGGCAATGATTTACCACATCACACCACGGGCAGTGTGGGAGGCGACGCAGGGGGCGGGCGTCTACCGCACCGAGAGCTTAGAGAGCGAGGGATTCATTCACTGCTCCCGGCGTGATCAGGTGGTCGCGGTGGCCGACGCGAACTTTCACGGACAGACAGGACTGGCGCTGCTGGCCATCGATGAGGCGCGGGTCGCGCCTGAGATCCGCTACGAGGATTGCTACGACACCGGGCAGGCGTTCCCGCACATCTACGGCCCGCTCGAACTGAACGCGGTCACGCAGGTATTCGATTTCCCGTCCGACGCGAGCGGTCGCTTCGCTTTGCCAGATGAGATATAGGGCAAGGGGACGTCATTCAGCGCCGAGCACATCCTCCGGCGTCGCGATCCGCTTGAGCCAGGGCGCCTGATCGAAGTCGGCATCGAAGCTGGCAATGGCCGGGATCTCGCGCTCACGGCACGCCAGCGCGATGAGCGCGTCGTTGAAGTTGAGTTCGCCACCGGAAGCGCGCATCAAATCCAGCGCATCCCGGTAAAGACGAGGAACATCAGGGAGAATCCAGATGATTCGGCGGAGTGGAATGTGGGTGTTCAATTGCTCCAACGTCTGCGCCGCCTCGTCGCTATGACCTTTTTCGTGCAGACGTCGCACCAACACGCTATCCGCCTCGGTGACGGCGCAATCGAAATTCATCGGTACAAAATCGGCGGCGCCGAGGGCATCGAGCAGTTCCTTCGCTTGCGCGTGCCAGAGATCGCGGGGATTGATGAGCGCGACCAGCACACAGGCATCAATGGCGATGTGCATCGTTAATCTCCATCATAGAGTGCTTCCGTGTCGGCCAAGGCGTCGCCTTCGTAGCCGTCCTTCAATGAACCAGATAAGGCGTACAGGCTGGAGAGCGGTGTCGCGACCGTGGGGTAATCTTGCTTTTCAGCAGCCGCAGATTCGTCGTGTTCAGAACACTCTTTGAGTTGTTCGTAGTGCTCGTACTTGACCAACACAGCAACGGGATGGCCGTATCGCGTAACGTAGACCTCATCGCCTTTGTCGCGCAGTTCATCGAGGACCTCGCTCGTCCTGCGTCGCAGCTCGCTGATCGGCATGATCTTGGTGGTCATTTTGTACATCCTTTGGTGTTATTTTTGGCACGATTTAGTATGATTGTAGCTGAGATTCGGGGGTGTGTCAAGATTCCGTAGGCTAAAAATGTGAGGGGCACAACGAGGATCAATAAAAAGCAAGCCCAAGAAACCGCGCGTCCCAAATGGAGGAGGGTACCCCAGGGAAACGTAGATCGAAGTCGGGTCTTTTAGATTTTGCCGGATGCCTTCCTCCGTACCCCTAAAAGAAGCGAAGATTTACCTGTTTAAGGAATGATATCTTGAGCTCTGACGAGTAATATAAAATTATCGATTGGAGAACCTTGACAGAAGTCTCCCTTACGGTAGGATAAACAGGTGGTGAATTCAAAAAGAGAAGATTGACATCGGAGCTGAATTACCCAGCGCTCCTCTGGCATCTCATGGCCACGCAATTTTGTCGCGTTGTTCAATCCTATTTTCTTTCTAACAAATTTGGGATGGTTCATTTTCCGGGATAATTAGGTTTACACTCTGTCAGCGACTAAAGTCCCTTCGAGAGGCGCTACGCGCCAGGCATCCTCCTTCGAGGATGCGATAGGCCGTCTGCGAAGGCAGACGGTTGGCCGCCAGGCCTTTCCAGGGTACTTCAGTGCCCGTAGAGTAAAAAAGTGTCAACCTATCTGTGAACCATCCCACAAATTTTATGTCGTTGTGACGCTCTGTTGTGCGAGGGTTTGTAAGGTATGAGAAAAAAACTAACTAACATCAGGCTGAATCGCCTTGCGTTTTGGGTCATCTTGATTGTGGCGTTGGAGGGTCTATATGCGGGATGGCGTGCTTTTTGGTTTTTGACCGATGATGCTTTTATTGCCTTTCGTTACATTAGTAATCGTCAACTCGGTTATGGTTATACGTGGAACTTCCCTCCTTTTCGACCCGTTGAAGGGTATACGAGCTTTTTATGGGTATTCTTGCTGGATATTATTTGGGAGGTTACAGGAGTCGAGCCGCCCAATATAGCTAATACGGTCTCGTTAATTTTCTCGCTGCTGACGTTATCGACGATAACTCTGGCCTTTTTCAAAATGAGATTATCGAAGACCTTATCAAACTATCGATGGCTGTTGTTGTTTTTGTTGCTCTTTGGTATCTTAACAAATCGAACGTTCTTAGCTTGGACGAGTTCAGGATTAGAAACGGCCATGTTTAACTTTTTCCTGACAGCGTGGGTGATTAGCTGCTTGTATCTGCGTCCCGGCTCCATAACGTGGTTGGGGATGATCTCGACCCTGGCTGCGCTCACGGCATTAACGCGGCCGGATGGTTTGTTGTTGATCGCAGCGACCTTTTTATTGGCCCTCCTCACGATCGGGGGGAAAATACGACGAGGCAACAAGCTTCAACCTTATCTATTGGTTATAACGCCCTTTTTGCTCAATGCTTTTCATTTTTTGTGGCGCAAGCACAAATATGGAGCTTGGTTACCTAATACTTATGCTGCTAAATATGTCGCTCCCTGGCCGGCTAGTGGCCTTCGCTATCTGCTTTCCTTTATGCTTGAATATGCATTTTGGTTTTGGTTGATCCTAGTAGGTGCTTTTTTGGTCTCGCGACTTTGGGCATTGACGTTCACTGTCATCGTGACGGAATTTAGGTCTTGGCTCCGTTCTCCTAAACTTACCCCCTGGATCGTTAGCGTCACTGTTGTAGGAACCTTGGTTGCGCACTTTGCCTACTACACATTTATCATTGGCGGCGATCATTTTGAATATCGCGTTTACAGTCATCTTGTGCCGCTTATCTTACTTTCCACCACCTGGCTACTCAATGCACTTCACCTATCGGCGAGAAAGAGCTTAGCTTTTCTGGCGCTTTTTATCATCTTTGGATTGCCGATTCCATGGGTGCATTGGGCAGCTACCCAACCTTACGTAACGCGGGGTGAGACGCTTGAGCTTGTTGTGCCTATTGCTCCTAAATTCCCCCGCTTCTTGCAGCCCTACGTGAGTATCTTTGATAATATACAGGAATGGCTTATTGTCCGTTCTGTATGCACAAGACATCAGGAGCACAAGATTTTTTATCAATATCAAGTGGCCCAGTATTCTTCTCGCGATGAAGGTTTCTTGTTATCTGTTGAGGAGTATCCGGTGATCGTTCGGGGGACGGTCGGCGTTCCGGCTTGGCATTTACCGACGACTAATATCATCGACTTCCATGGATTAAACGATTGGGTCATCGCCCGTAATCACGTGGTTACCACCGGACATCGGGAGATGGCTCATGATCGACGTCCTCCTAAGGGCTATATCGCTTGTTTCGAGCCGAATCTACGAATAATAAGCCCAGATAAAATTGTCGTACAAAAGCGATCATTAACGGAGGAGGAAATTATTGCTTGTGAGCAGTATCCATGGCCCGCCTCCACGGAGACGACGGTCGAAACTGTCGAATCGAAGGATAAATTACCTGAGCTTAAAGGTGAGGTAGATAGTTATCTCCGGGAGATCTGGTATGAGGATTTACTTTATTTCTCTTATCTGGCGTCCGATCAGGTATCTCCCCTAAGGGCACAGGAACTCCACGATGGCCTACGTCGCTATCCGGGCGTTGGTTGTAGCCTCTCACTACCTTATTCGGAGGGTGGGTATATGTTTACATTTCTCCACAACCCTTCCGCGTCTTTAAATGAGGTGACGCAAGCTTTTTCGTGGGCCTCTGCCTTTGCGGCCGATGACGATCAAAACAATATAAAGGATTATCATCTGGGCTATGCAGCGCCTAACCAGGAGCTTTCGGCGCTGGAGATAGAGGATCCAGTAGCTAGCTGGGACAATGGCTTACTGCTGTTAGATGCCAGTCATCAGCAGGCTACGTATGCTCCGGGCGACAACGTCTACTTGACTTTAACCTACTACGGCCCAACGGGCTTCGATGTGCGGCACAGCTTTTTTAGCCATCTCGTGGATACGGCGCACGATCCACCTTCTCTGTGGGGCCAGGATGATGGCGCGCCCTGCCGGGATCTCTATCCCATGAGTTGGCTGAAACCTGAGACGGTTGTTACGTTCAACATGGCAATTCCGATCGCGCCCGATACCCCACCAGGCACCTATCACCTGGTGACAGGGATCTACAATTGGCAGACAATGGAACGAGTACCGGTGCAAGAACCCCTCGCCGGGGCTGATCACGTCGAGGTGGCGCAGATTGAGGTGATGGCGCCATGAATCAAGCCCGACGAAACTGGTGGACACGGATGTCCCTCGTCATCATGGTGATGCTCTATATGGTGGTGGTGATTCGCACGGCATGGCTTTCGGATGATGTCTACATCACCCTGCGCACGGTGGATAACTTTGTGAACGGTTATGGGTTGACCTGGAATCCTAGCGAGCGTGTTCAAGGGTACACCCATCCCCTGTGGATGTTCGCGCTTAGTTTGTTTTACGCTGTCACGGGTGAAGCATATTTCACCACGCTGTTGTTGGCGTTAAGCGTTTCGGTGGGG
>JAAAOZ010000136.1 GCA_009908585.1 Chloroflexota bacterium | reverse complement strand
AGGATGGTGTAGGGCGCGGGAATGGGGTTGTGATCCCACGCATCGGGCGTCTGGAGGCTTTCCGCTGCGATGAAGGTGAGATCGAAGCGCCGGAAGTCCGCCAGGCAGACGCGCAGCGTCTTGGTCAAGGGATGCTCGTGGCGCTCCAGGCCGATGATTTGCCCGAAGGGAGCGAGCCACGCCGTCGAGCCGTAGTAGCGCGCCACAGCCTCCTCGGCTAAGATGATCTTCGCGTCCACGTCACTCCATACATCAACTGGGCCATCCTCGGTCGCTAAGGTAGTTCCAGAAATTAAAACCTCCCCAACCTGATGCTTTCTCCTCAGAAAACTGACCGTTTTTGGGAGACTTATTTTCTTGGAACGGCCTAAGGAGCCGGTGAGCACGAAGGCTTGGGCCTTCGCCACGTGTTGGAAGTGCTGGCTGAGCTGCTGGATCGCGGAAACCTGCCACGTTGATTGTTCCTCATTGGCCTTTTCATCCTGGTTGTCGCGCAATTTCATTGTCTCTTCTTGGAATCGCTCTTCGGCGGGCGCGGGATCAGGACGGGGGTGTGGGCTTTGTACGCTTCATAATCCTCCTGCCCGCCCCATTTTTCATCCGCTCGCTTCTCCAAAATCGGCACGCCGCTGATCCGCGTCAGCAATAGGGTGACAAACACCGGCGAAATCAGAGTCACCCACTGCCACCCACGCAGAACGGGCAGTGCAATGATGGCCACGCCGATCCACAGGACGATTTCACCGAAGTAGTTGGGATGTCGCGACCACGACCAAAGGCCGGTGTCGATGAACTCCCCCTTGTTCTCTGGGTTCGCCCGGAACTGGCTCTTCTGTGCATCCGCCGTCGCCTCGATGGTAAACCCGAAGCCCCAGATCAGGCCGCCGATCAGGGCGAATAGCCCCAGTTCTTTGCGCGTGTTCGTGGTGATGGCGGACAACGCCGCCGCCAGGGTGAAGGTGACCCATAATCCTTGCAACATCCAGGTGTTGAGGAAGCGAAAGAAAGAGACTTTGAGTTCATCGAAGCGGGCGTCCTTCCCGGCTTTCAGGACGCGCAAAAACAGGAAGGCGCCCAGGCGACCGGCCCAGATGACGACGAGGATCAGCAGTAGAATCGAGCGCCCATCGGAGACCGGGCTGAGTATCACGGCCATGAGGGTGATGGAGATATAGGTGATGCTGCCGGTGAGATCGTAGAACTTTTCGGTCTGTAGTCCATAGGCTGCGATGAATCCTATGCCCTGAATGATGAAAGTGACCGCGACGGCTAAAGCGAAGATGGGGATACCTAAGGCCGTGGCGCCGCCCTGGCTGCCGGCCCAAGCGATCCCTAAGGCCGCCAGAAACACGATAGGCAGTGCGATCAGTGCGTTACGATCTTCTTTCTCCATTTCTTTCTCCATAATGTATTGCTCCTTTCTGTATGCACAATATTGACTTGTTGCTGGTTAAAATGCTGGTTGAATTGCTGGATCGCACGCTCCAGCCTCGTTGGTTCGTTGGTTATGCTGTGCGATCAAGCCATGCTTCGGCTTCCTCTTTCGATGTGAAGATGCGATAGAACAGCCCGCGATTTCGGACGGCGGTCTCCCAGAATTTTGCGTCCTCGAGGTTCTCGCTGCTCGTCACAAGCGCGACTTTTCCTGTGCCTCGGAATGTCTTCGCATAGTAATCTGCCAGTTCGTAGGTATCTACGGTACTTAACCTGTAGACCAGGTCACTCTCATCTATAAGGATACGCGTACAACTGTACTTTTTAGCTTCTGCTACAACGGCCTCACCATAGGCTATGACGTCCTCCAGGCTCTCGTCAAAGCCAGAGGTGGTGACGTGAAGGATGTCGCCTTCGACGTGGGTTTCGTATTGGATTGTCATTGGCATCCCCTTTCCTGTTGTTGGAATGAGAAGAGATAGAACTCTCTGTGTTCTCTGCGCCTCTGTGGTGAGCGATCTTTTCTTGGTGGCAACCTCATTCACACCGTGATCTCGACGCGATTCCCCTCTGGATCTAACACGACGCTTTCGTAGTAGCCGTCTCCTGTGCGGCGCGGACCGTTCAACCGATTGTAACCGTCCTCGACCAACCATTGGGTGAGGGCATCGACCGCCGCCTCGGAGCCGACGGAGAATGCCAGATGCGCGTAACCTGTGCGTTCATGTGCTGGGCCGGCTTCGATGTCGGGACGGTACATCAACTCCACGCGCGCGCCGGAAGCAAAGGTCAGGAAATACGATTGGAAGTGCTTCGTCTGGTTAGTGTACTTTGAGGTGGCCTGCGCGTCAAAGTAGGTCTCGTAGAAGGACTTGAGTCTCTCAATGTCAGTGGCCCAGATCGCCACGTGTTCGATTTTCATAGATGAGGGTCTCCTCGTTACCCCAGATGATAGTAGAGGCTGTCAGAGAAAGCGAGGCCGAGATGCTGTTCCCAATCGCCCTGAAGTTGCCTGAGCCGCGCGTGATCCGTGTCGTCGAGCGTCGCGCCATCGGTGGCGAGGAGGCGCTGCACCTCCGCGAACAGTTCCCGCGCGCGGGCCGCGTTCGCCGCCGTTTCGCGCTCCATTCCGGTCAGGTCTAAGCCTTGCAGCTCATAGATTTCGCCCAACTCCAGGTGGAAGGAATCGCCCTGTCGATCCGGGCGCGCTAAAAACGCCTGGGCCTCCTGCGCGGCGGCGCGAAATCCCGCCGGCAGTTGGGGGGCGAGCCAATCCAAGAACGCGAGGAAGAGCGGTCGGCTCTCGCTTGCATTGCCCTGGAGCGCGATCTTGGCATCCACCTGCCAGATGGCGGACGCGCTGACGGTCGGTTCGGCCCCGACCAGGAGCAGATGGGCGAGTGGGAGGTTGGACGCCCACTCGCTGACGTCACGATAGGCCGGCTCTTCGTCTGGGTGATGCGTGTAAAGATAGGATCGATTCGCCATCTCGCTTTGCCCCTAGTTGTAGTCCAATCGCGTCGCCTCGTCCGCCATCGTCGGCGCGATCAGCGGCTCCCATGCGGGATCAGCCCACGTGCCGAGGTGGGTGTGCATATCCAAGTATTTCGTGGGGATGGGGTGGGTGCCCACCACGACCTGTACGCCGTAGCGCTTCTCCAAGAAGGCCTTGAAGGTTTCAATGTAGGGGCAGGGCGGATAGCCAACGACGAGGCCGGTCGCCAGGTGGATGACCTCCGCGCCGTTCTTCACCATCTCCTCGCCGGCATACTCGATGTTGCCGCCGGGGCAGCCATCGCACGTGGTGTAGCCGACAAGCTCCAATTCGGTATCGGTGTAGATGCTGAACGCGCCCTCCTTGTTCCGCATTGCCCGGAGACACTTCCCGCCCGCGCAACGGCGGTAGCGGTCGCAAATGATGATCCCAACCTTCGTCTTGGTGCTCATTGCTTCCTCCTGTGTAGGGTTAAAGTGATATTGCTTGAGGCAAGTAACTTAATCGAGACAGAGCCACGCCTCAGCATCAGTACGCTCATCGAAGAGCCGGAAGTACGGCCCGCGCATCTCATCCGCCAACATCTCGCCGAAGCGGCTGCTCAACTGGAGGTCTGGCGTGCGAACGACGGCCAAGCGAATGTGGTAGTTGCGAAGTTTCTGGAGGACGGCCCCCGCTTCCCCAGAACTGAGATCGAAGAAGTTCGCGGGGAGATTTTCGGGGTAGAGCAGGAGGCGATGCACGGTGTAGTCGTTCTCGATCAGTATGATGACATCGTCGGCGCTCTCGATGAGCGGCTCGCCCGGTTGGCCCTCGATAAAACGTTGGCCTTGCACGTCACGGATTTCGATTTTCACAAGATTCTCCTCACTATAGCTTATATTGATCCCATGCAAATCTGCGCGTGTGCAGCGCAAAGTAGGGCGTGTAGGGGCCGAAGTACTTCGTCAAGGATAGCCCCAGATGCGCCATCGTCAACTCGAGCAGGAAGCCTCTGGGCCGTTCGCGTACCTGACCATCAGGCGTATAAACGCGCAGATTCTGATGCGCCACATAGACGCGCTCCTCCGGCCCGAAGATCCAGGCGAACTGCTGTTGCGCGGCCATCTCCGCGCCGGAGAAGTGATGGTAGTAGATGAGGCGCGTCTCGGTTTGGAGGCTCAGATCCTTGAGAAAACGGAGAAACGGAGCGGGGGGATAGGCATCCGGGCGGGCATCCAAATGAAGATTGCCAAACGACTTGACGGGCAGATGGGGCGGATGGATCACGGGGATCGTCGGCGGGCCGGCCAGCTTCTCCCAGGGGATGATGGGATTGCGCGCGGTGTGCCAGCGCTTCTCGGACCGCTGGTCGGGAATATCAACCGGCGATCCGCAAAGCTCCCGGATGACCAGCAGGCCCTCTGGCGGCAACCCATGCTCATATTCGGGATCGGGCCACTCGTGGCCTGCCAGGTCGTCGACCCGATAGGCGCCTCGAGAGAGCAGCCGATGGGCCAGCACCCGTTCGACCAACTCAGGCACGGGATGGGCGTAAATGTGACTCGCGTACCAGGTCACGGCGTTGTCCTTTCGCTTCGCTCGCTTGAGGGCCTCAGCGTCACACCATCAGATAGCCGCCGTCGACCGGCATCGCCGTGCCGGTGATGAGCGAGGCCTGATCTGAGCAGAGCCACACCACGGCGTGAGCCACCTCTTCCGGCTCGCCCAGCCGCCCGATGGGTTGGTGGAGTAGCATGCCTTGCTCCGCATCGAGGTAGCCATCGATGGTCGCGTCCCAGTCAGCCTCCTCGATCTCCGTGATCCAGCCGCCCGCGCCGCCGCTCCCGGCGTTGTTGAACGCATAGTCCAGGCGCCCGTAGGCGTCCAACGTCCTCTGCACCAGCGCCTCGACCTGCGCGGCTTGCGTGACGTCGGTCTCGACCCACATCGCCGCCCCGCCGGCCTCCCGAATCGTGCGCGCGACCTGCTCCCCGGTCGCTGGGGTGCGGCTGGCGATCACGACCTTGGCGCCTTCCTCGGCAAAGGCCAAGACCGTCGCCTTGCCGATCCCTGAACTGCCGCCCGTGACCAACGCGACCTTGCCATTCATCGGTTTCGTCATCGATCTCTCCTTGTTGTGTTGTTTTTTTGTTGAATCGCTTAATTGAAGTCCAGACACGATTGGACATAGGCCGTCAGTTTGCCTCCCACAATCGCGTGATCGTCACTTCTCCATTCGATAGCTCCAAGGTGTAGATGTCGGGCATCGTCAGGGCGCGCCAGAACTCGTAATCGACGTGCGGATCGTAGTGGTGCAACACCAGCGCCAGGAGATTGCCGTGGGTCGCGAGCGCGATATGCGCCGTTGGATGCTGGGCGCGCAAGCGTTGCACGACGCCCACGCCTCGACGTTGGGCGGCTGTATTCGTCTCGCCGCCGGGATGCGCGATGGTCGGATCGTCCCACGTCCGCTTCACCGCCGCGAAGAAGTCGTCGACCGGCTCGCCGCTCAGCTTGCGCTCCCGCAGATCCGGCGCCTCGTGCACGGGCAAGCCCATCGCCTCGGCCAACGGCGCGACCGTCTCCCAGGCGCGGCGATAGGGGCTGGCGTACACCTGAGTGATGGGATATCGGCGGAGCAACTCGGCCACGCGCCGGGCATCCGCTCGCCCCTGGAGAGAAAGCGGTCGCTGCTCATCCGGCGTCCACACGGCGTGCGCGTGGCGGATCAGGTAGAAAACGGTCATTGAACTCATCTAGTTGAAGTCCAGACACGATTGGAGATAGGCCATCAGTTCATCCGCCGCGTGGGGCTTTTGATTGTCCCGTAGTTCAAAATTTTTCACGATCGTCGTATAGTATCTTATGGAACTCTTGTTCAATTACTTTTCTGAGTTCTGGGATCTTAGTAGTGATGGTGTCGAACCCTCGTCTCATATGCATGAAAGCTTCGTAGTCAACTGTGTGATCGTAAGTTTGAGAAAAAACGTAATCCCTCCAAGTGCGCTGAAAGGTTTTTTGAAACTCATCTAATTTCGCGCGAACTGATTTGGGTAAATATAAACGATGTTCATCAACATAGATAAATAGGGCTTCCCCACTTTCTCTGGCGTTTTCAAGTATTTCTCTCTGTATTTCACCATCTTTAGGCATAACGAGATTTGTTAGCGATGTGAGATTACGTTGTGCTTGTATGAGGAGACTATAGAGTTTGGCTATGATTCTGATGCGTTCCTCGTGAAGTTTTTTAAACCTTATCTGACGCTCAAACAGGCTAGCT